>VBPB01000057.1:1914-26988 GCA_005893365.1 Candidatus Eiseniibacteriota bacterium | reverse complement strand
ACCGCCCGCCCGTGCAACGCGGCTCCGAGCCCGGAGCGTCGCGATCCATGGTGTCGCCGCCAGGCGGGCCCGGGCGCGGCGGCGGACATCGCTCCAGCGCGCCGCGGCGGCGCTGGGGTGGAGCGTCCAGCGCACGTTTTGGCCGGCGTGGTTGCTGAAGCGGTCCTTGAAGGACTCGGCGCCGCGTGTGAAGTCGAACTCGACGATCGGGTGGTCGCGCGCGTACTCGAGCAGGCGCTTGAGCAGGACCTCGCCGGTCCCGTAGTCCCACAGATCGACGTCGAAGCTCGGCTTGTACCAGGTGAAACGTCCCCCGAGCTCGAAGCCGAGGTGGTAGGCGACGGCGCGGTCGTCCACGGTCAGGACGGCGAAGCGCAGCTCGTGGGCGGGATCGAAGTGCTCGACCAGCCGATGATAGAAGTCGCGCGCCGCGGGCTCCCGGAACAGGCTGGGCTCGCCGGCCATGGCGCGGCGGGCGACGTGCTGGTCGAAGAAGTCCGGCAGCCGCTCACGGATCGCGTCGCGGTCCGTGAGGTGCCGGAGCTCGAGGCGCCCGAGGCGCGCGAGCTTCTTCTCGTGCCGCTTGAGGCTCTGCTTGCCCAGCAAGGCGCCCAGCACCGCCTCGCGATCCTGGTCGAGGCGCAAGGCGGGGCATGGCGGGCCTTCGACGACCGCGATGCGGGCGCGCAGCCCGGCCGGGAGCCGGTCCAGCGACCGGCACAGCGTCGACCACTCGGGCAGGTTGTCGAGCACGCACCGCCCCGCGCCGGCCGCGAGGGCCGTCCGGAGGGCCAGTTCGGTCACCGCCGCCGGCTCGTCGCCGGCGACCAGCAGATCGTTGTAGTCGGCGTGCTCGCCGCCGAGGAACCGGAGCTCCCGGCGGTCCCAGGCGAGCGGGAGGATCCCCGCCACGGCATCGCCGCGTCGCACCACCACCAGATGGGGCGTCCGCGACGACCCCGTGGCCTCCAGGCTGGCCCGGCTCCAGGCGAAGCCGGTGAACACCTCGCGGCGGGGTTGCGCGGCCCACAGCCGCGTCCAATCGGGCTCGAGCGCGAGCACCGCCTGGGGACGGGTCACCACCTCGGCGCGGAGATCGCCGCCGGCGGTCATGGGGTCGGGCGGTGGAGGCGCCAGCTCAGCCGTTCGAGTTGCTTGGCCGCCGAGAGACGCGGCAGGGCCATGGGATCGTCGCCATGCCGCGCGATGCGCTGCACGGTGGTGACCGCCGAGCGATAGATGCCGTTGAGCGACGCGGTGACGGCGGGGCTGGTCAGGCCGTTGGGGAAGCAGAAGTGCTGGACCGGTCGCTTGAGCCGGTCCTCCAGCCAGTCGCGACTCGCCCGGACCTCCTTGAACGCCTCCTCCGGCTCGAGCCCGGTGAGGATGGGATGCGTGAGGGTGTGGGAGCCGACGGTCACCAGGCGCGGGTCGAGGGACAGGAGCTCGGCCCAGGACATGAGATCGAAGCGCTGGTGCTGCGCCGCGGTGGGCGTGAACTCCGGCGTGAGCTCCTGCAACCGGGCGGTCACGTCGCGGCGACGCGGGGCCGGCAGCAGCTTGAGCCACTCGATCGTCGCCAGCGGCGTCCCGTCCGGGGCGCCGGCCTCATCGGTGAACCGCCGGCGCGCCTCGGGCGCCAGGGCCTCGATCCGGGCGCGGGCATCGTGGTTCCACAGCCACTGCTGGCGTTCGATGAGCCCCGGGCAGACGTAGAACACCGCCGGCACGACGAGCCGGACCAGCACCGGGTAGACCTCCTGGAAGTGGTTCCGCAGGCCGTCGTCGAAGGTGAGGAGCAGCTTGGGCGGCGAGTGGCGCTGGTTCGTGGCCAGCGCCTCCAGGGCCTCGTCGATGGAGACCAGGTCGTACCGGTCGCGGACGTAGGTGATCTGGCGCTCGAACTCCCGCGTCGAGTAATCCTCCCCGCCCACCTCGTGGAACATGAGGATGCGCACGCCGGCGTGTCGCTTCGCGAGCAGGGACGAGAGTCCGGTCGCGTGCGAGACCGCCTTGACGCCCGAGATCCACATCGAGGTGATGGACAATCGTCTCTCCGGTTCACGCCGGCACGCCGGTTCGCGCGGGCCGCCGGGCAATATACCCTACCGCGCGCGGCGACGGCGCTCGCGACGCGGCGGGCGCACCCGAGCCGGGTTATCGGCCGTCCGGCCCGCCGGGCACCGGGGTGGCGTGGTTGCGGCGGTGCGGCGCCTCAGCGGGCGACGACGACCCGCCGCACGAAGCGGCCGGCGGGGGTCTCGTAGAGCACGAAGTAGAGCCCGGCCGGCGCGGGCGACCCGTCGCGCCCGGGTTGCCAGCGGATCTGATGCCGGCCGGCGGGGAGGACGCCCTCGGCGAGCGTGCGGACGGTCCGGCCCTCAAGGTCGAGCACGCGCAGGCGCACGGGCGCCTCCCGCGCCAGGGAGAAGTCGATCTGGGCGTCGTGCGCGGTGGGGTTGGGACGGATGGGTGAGAGCGCGAACGCCGCTCCCCCGCCGTCCTCGACCGCGACCGGGCCGGCGATGGTGAAGCCGGCATCGCTCAGGTCGGACGCGGTGTTCTGGTTCAGGTCGTGGGCGGTCACCCGCACGTAGGCGACGCTGCCGATGGTGTTGGGATAGGTCACGGTCCAGGGGAAGCTCCCGGAGTTCGCGATGCCGGTCGCGATCGCCGCGAACGGTCCGCCGGGGCCGGTGCGCGACAGCGCCAGGTCCACGCTCGGGACGCTGCCCCCGACGTCGGAGGCGGTCCAGGTGATGGTCATGACCGTGCCCGGCACGGCGGTCTCGCCGCCGTTGGGGCTCACCAGCGATACCAGCGGCAGGACCAGGTCGCCCATGGCGAGCTTCCCGTACCCCCAGTCGACCGAGGGCACCGCGCCGGTGAAGGCATCCGCGTGGGCGTTGGTGCGCAGATAGGTCCGGACCTGTCCGGGCGTGAGGGCGCCGCGCGATTGCATCAGGAGCGCCACCGCACCCGCCACGTGCGGCGCCGCGACACTGGTTCCCTGCAGCACGCGATGGTTCATGCCGTCGTTGACGAACTCCGAGGCGGCGGGCGAGCCGGGACAGGTGTGCGGGATGTCCCAACTGGTGGTCGAGGCCACCGCGGTCCCGGGGGCCGCCAGGTCCGGCTTCTGTCGCCCGTCCCGCGTCGGCCCCGGGCTCGAGAACGTGGCCAGGTTGCCGACCGCCGGCGTGCCCGCGTAGCTGTTGGCCACCCCGTTGCACGCCGTCCACGTGGTCTTGGTGACCCAGGCGCCCGCCGTGATCACCGAGTCTGAGTTCCCGGGTTCGGTGATCAGGTTCTGGGTCGGCAGGTTGCCGGTGACGACGTTGGCGGTCAGTCCCGACGTCGCGAAGTAGCGCCAGAAATCGACCCGACCGTTGGCGGCCCCGAGCTGATCGGCGAAGAACTTGATGGTCCAGGTGCCGTTGAGGGGCTGGTTCGCCACCTCGCAGTACGCCTCGATGATGACGTTGCGGGGTGCCAAGGCCGAGGTGCTGTCCTGGGCGACGTAGACCAGGCCGTTGGGGGTGGAGGTCCCGGGCCACTCCGCGTTCTGGTCGCCGATCCCCACCGGGCCGATGATGGTGCCGTTCGGGGTCGTCACCTGCACGCGCAGGCGCTCGGTGGCGTTGTAGTAGCCGTCGATCTCGAAGGTCCGGCCGGCGGCCGAGCTGCTCACCGACAGCGTCGCGACGGCGCCGCCCGCCGTCGCAAACACCCGCCCGTGGATCGCCTTGCCCCGGTCGTTGCCGGCCGACTTGACCACGATGCGGCCGGGGCCGGTGAGCTCCGCGATCGCCTGCTCGAACTCGCTCGCGCCATCGTGGGAGCCGAACTGGGTCCCGAGGGAGAGGTTGACCACCGCGTTCTTGCCCGCGGCGGCGGCCCGGTTGAAGACGTAGGCGATCGCGTCGATCACCTCGGGGGTCTCGAAGTCGGTCTTCACGACGATCAGGTCGGCCCGCGGTGCCATGCCGACATAGGTGTAGGGAGGCTTGGCCCCTGCGGTCTGACTGCCGTCGCCGGCGGCGATGCCCGTCATGTGCGTGCCGTGCTCCAGGCTGTCGCGCTCCGCGCAGGTCCCGGCGTCGATCTGCGCGCGGGTGCACTCGATGCCGTAGGAGAAGGGGGGCGGGCCGCTCCCGGGCAGGGTCTGGTCCCAGAGGCTCGAGATCCGGGTGGCGCCCGCGGCGTCCTTGAAGTCGCCGTGGTCGAAGTCGACGCCGGAATCCACGACGCCGATGATCACCCCCTGCCCGTTGAGCCCGGTGAAGTTGGGTCCCGCGCCCCGCAGGGTCTGGGCCCCGGTGGTGGCCACGCTCACGTCGAGCTCCGGCTCGCACGGCACGCCGCCGTGGATGCTGAGGACCCCGGGAAGCGCCTGGACGCGCGCCAGCGCCGAGATCGGGAGCGAGGCGGTGGCGAGGTTCGGCAGGCCGGTGCGGACGCGCGCGCCCGCGGCCTCGAGTTGGGCGCGCGTCGCCGGCCCGCGGATGAATACGTCGAGCGCCCCGTCACGGCTGACCGCCAGCCCGCGCGCGCGCATCGCCGCGATGGACTGACCACCGGCCCGCAGACCGGCGAGTGCGGCGCGCGCCCGCGCGTCGAGCTTGCCCGGCGCGCCCCACGCGTGGGGCGCGGAGCCGGCCAGCAGGATCAGCGTCAGGAGGATGGGCAGGGGTGCTCGGTGCATGGGGGATCCCGGCTCCAATGATACCAAATGCGCGGGGGCGTGGGATGACGCGGCCGGTCCCCGAAAACGGCGCAGGGGCCGGCCGAGGCCAGCCCCTGCACGCCGGGGATGTCTCCCCCGTCCTGCTAGTTCAGCTTGAGCACCCGCGTCGTGACGGTCTCGTCGCCGACGTGCATGCGCACGAAGTAGAGACCCTTCGACACGCCGTCCATCCGCCAGACCCGGTCGTAGACGCCGCTGGTCAGCACCGAGTTCTCGATGCTCGCCACCTTGCGCCCGGCCACGTCGTAGACCGACAGGTCGACCTGGGCGTCCTCGGGGATCTCGAACGAGAGCTCGGCCTGCGACGCCGTGACCCGGCCGAGCTGGAGGCTCAGCTCGCCGTCGCCTTCGGAGTCACCCGACAAGGCCTCGGCATCGAGGTGCGAGCCCTTCGGCGGGCACGCCGCGGTCGAGACGTAGATCTGCGGGTCGCTGACGCATGTGAGATCGTTCTTCTCGCGCGGCACGCAGACCTGGACGCTGCCGTTGCTCACGCCACCCTTGCCGTCGTCGGCCGTGAAGCTGATGACGTACACGCGACCGTTCTTCTTCGCGCCCGGGAGGTGGTAGCGCTCGGCGCGCACCGACACGTTGCCGGCCGAGATCAGCGCGTCGGGGCAGGTGTGCCCGTTGTCCTTGCCGACCACCGGCTCGTCCTGCGTGACGCCGGTCACCGTGATCGACACCGGGTCGCACTCCGGATCCGTGACGCCCACGATCGAGATCGCGCGGAACTTGTGATCCGCCGGCGACAGCGTCGCCGGCGAGGCGGCCGCCAGGCTGACGTCGGGCGCGTGGTTCTGCTGGGACACGAACATCACCGGATTGCCAGGGAGTCCGGCCCCGGCGATCAGGTCGGTCGTGGTCGCATTATAGAGATTGTAGGACTGGCAGTTGTCCGGCGAACCATCCAGGCGGAGCTGGGGATTCTCCAGGTTGCCGCTGAAGGTGCAGTCGCCGGAGTTCACCATGTTGATGGCGATGAACCACTTGCCCGCGCCGGGACTCACCAGCTTGGGCGAGATGTGATCCAGCACCTGGCCCGCGACGCCGACGAGATCGTAGGAGACCGGGCTGCCGACCGTGCTGCCTGGCACGTAGCAGCCGCTCCCGGCGGGGGTCTCCACCGCGGTGCGGAAGAAGGCCTGGACGGGAACGGTGCAGCCGGACCCCCAGAACAGCTCCCAGTGCGCGAAGAGTCCGCCGGTCGCGCAGCTGCCGAGGTCGACGAACGTGTCGTACTCGTCGTTGGGCGGCGTGAAGTAGCGCACGCTGGTCGTTCCCGGGCCGGTCTGGCCCGCGACCGGCGAGCCGGTGTCGATGCCCTGCACGAACATCACCGGGTTGCCGGTGAGGCCCACGTCGGTGATCAGGTCGTTGTTCTGGACCCCGATGATGTTGTAGGAGGTGCAGGCATCCGGCGTGCCGTCGAGACGGATGTCCGGGCTCTCGAGGTTGCCGCTCATCACGCAGTCGCCCGCGGTGAGCATCTTCACGCACACGAAGTACCTGCCCGGGCCGGGATTCCACATCGCCGGCGAGACGTGATCCACGTTGCTGCTCGCCACACCGACGAGGGAGTAGTTGTACGCGGGTCCCACCTGCGCCCCAGGCTTGAAGCAGCCGCTCGCAGGCGCTGTCTCCACCGCGGCGCGGAAGTAGGCCTGGGCCGGGATGGTGCAGGCGGTCGGCCAGAACAACTCCCAGTGGGCCGCGACCCACGGGCTGCAGCCGGTGAGATCGACGAGCGTGCAGTACTCGTCGTTGGGCGGCGTGAAGATCCGGACCTGGCTCACGGCGGGCCCGGTCTGACCGGAGACGCAAGGGGCGGCAGACGCGATCGCGGGCAGAATGGCCGCGAGACACATCACCAGCGAAAGGAGTACGAAGCGGCGAGGAAAGTGCATGGGGGATCCCTCCTTTAGAGGAGCATGCGTGGACCCAGCAGCGGTGCGCGGCCAGTCCGCATCACCAAGGAACATCGGGCGCGCGGATTGGAGTGGTCGGCTGACGACAAGGATGCGCTCGCGTCGTCGGCCGCGTCAATCAAAACCCGCATCCGACGCGGGCTGTGAGCGCACAAATGACGAGAACTCTCGTTTACCATCACTAACCGCGGGGTGAGGCGTGCGACACGTCCGCGACGGTCGCGCCGCGACGACGATGAGTGTCGCGCGGTTAGTGGGATCGGGGCGAGGTCGTTGAGCGCGGATCACGCGCCCGCAGCCACCAAAGCGAACCCCCTCCGCGAGGTCGTCGCGAAGGGGGCATCGCCGATATCGGCGCCACGCCGCCGGGCTTGTCGAATGGTGCGGGTCGACTCAGGCCGCTCGCGCGATCTCGCCCGCGTCGTCGTCCTCGTCCTCGTCCTCGTCGGCCGGGTCCCGCCGGCCGACCGCCACCGCGGTGCGGACGCGGGCGGTCATCTCCCGCTCGCCGCGGAGCCCTTCGATCATCCCCTCGGCCTGCTTGAGGAGGAACTGGAGCGAGCCGGCCTTCTCGACCGCCTGGTCCACCATCGCCTTGTCACCCTGCAGGGCTTCGAGGCTGGACCGGATGTCGACGAGCAGCGCGTCGGCGCGGGCCAGACGCTCCTCGGCCCGGGCCATCTGGCGCTTGCGCTCGTCCAGGCCCCCGGCGATGGCCCAGACCTCCTTGAGTCGGCCCGAGACCTCGTCGAGCAGCGTGCGGCTCTGCTCGATCTCGTGCTGCGCGGCGGTGATGTCCCGCACGTTCGTGGCGGTGGTCTCGACCAGACCGACCATCCGGTCGAGATCCGCCTGCAGCGCTTCGACCGTCTGCTGGCGCGCCGCCAGCTCGTCCAGCGAGCGCGAGACCTTCTTCTCCACCGGATCCCACCGCGTCAGCCGCTCCTCGAACTGGTCGAGGCGCGTCTGCACCGTCTTGAGACCCGCGGCGCGTTCCTCGAGCTCGGTCGAGACCTCCCCCACCTTGCCGGCCCGCTTCTCGGCGCTGGCCAGGGCGACGGCGAGGCGCTGGCTCAACTCCTCCAGCTCCTGCGCCGTGGTGGCGGCCTCGGCGCGGACGGTGGTCGCCCGCTCCAGGTCGCGACTGGCCTCCTTGAGCGCCTTCTGGCGCTGGGCGAGTTCGGCCTTGAGCGTGCTGGTGCGCTCCGCGAGGTCCTCGACCTCCTGGCAGCGTTCGCCGATCGCCGCGACCGCACGGGCGGTGGCCTCGGCGCGGCGCTCGCTGTCGTTCACCGACGCGGCGACGGTTCCGACCGTGAGGCGCAGCTGCTCGACGCGCTCGGCCTCGGTGGCCAGGCCGACGAAGCGGTGCTCGGCCGCCTCGATCGCCGCCTGCAGCCGGCGACTCCGCTCGTCGAGCGTGCCGCCCAGCGTGCCCAACTCGGCCATCGAGCGGTGGAGCTCGTCGACGATCGCCCGGCGCGACTCGATGGTGGCCATCGAGGCGTCCAGTCGCTGCGACTGCTCCTGCAGGACGGCGAGCGTGGGGTGGAGCTGGTTCATCACCCCCACCTGCTGGCCCAGTTCGGTCACCGTCCGCTCCACGCCCGCGAGCCAGTCCCGCGTCTCGCTCTGGGTCTCGCGGAGGCGCTCGACCGTCTCGTGGGCGACGCGCGCCTGCTCGAGCGCGTCCTGCACGTTGGCCTGGGCGGCGTTCAGCTGCTCGAGCTCGCGCAGGGACGCCTCCAGCGTCGGACGTGCCTCCTGGATGTGCCCGACATCGGCGGTGAGCCCGTGGACCACCCGGCCGGTCTCGTCGAGGTCCCGGCGCAGCGTCTGGAACCGCGCCATGTCCTGGTCGACGTTGCCGACCGCCTCGGTGAGCCCTTGCACGCGCGTGGCGAGGGCCTGGGCGCGGGTCACCAGCTCGCCGACGGCGAGGCTCGGCTCGTTGAGCGCCTTGAAGCGGGTCTCGCAGTCGGTCAGGGCGCCGCGCAGATCCACGACCCGCTGGCTCACCGACTCCAGGCCGCGGCCTTCGAAGTCGAACCGCGCCACCGTCTTCTCCATCTCGCCGGAGAGCTCGCCCAGATCCTGGCGGGCCGTCTGGGTACGCTCGTCCATCTCGCGCTGCAGCTGGGTGATCTCGGCGGAGCGCTCGACCACCGCCTCGTGCAGCGAGCGCAGCGAGGTGACGTGGTCCTGGAGCGTCGCGAGCGCGCGCTCGTTCTCCTGCTGCTGCCGCAGCCCGCCATCGAGCTGCCGCATGGCGCGATCGAGGTGCTCGCCCTGGGCCAGGGCCCGCTCGACGCTCTCGCGCTGCGCCTCGAGGGCGGCGGCCTTCTGCACCACCGTGTCGCCCAGGGCCTTGACCGAGCTGATGTCGCGGCGGATCTGGTCCACCGTCTGCTGGATGCCGTCCAGCCCGCGCACCGCCTGGTCGACGCTGGCGACCCGGCGCTCCTTGTCCTGGAGCGAACGGCCGAGGTCGTCGCGGCGGCGGTCGAGGGCTTCCATCTTCAAGGTGGCGGTGTTGTGGGCGTCGTTCGGGCGGTTCGGCTGGTCGCGCAGGCGCGTCAGGTTCTCGGCGGTGGCCTCGACCTGGCCGCGCACGGTCTCGGACTCGCCACGCAGCTGCTGGAAGGGCACGTCGATCTCGAGGAAGGCGCCGAGCTGGTCCTTGAGCGCCAGCGTCGCCTCCACCTTGTCGCGCACCTCGTCGAAGCCGGTGCGGATGGTCTTGACCTCCTCGAGCCCCTCGGCGATCTCCTTCTCGGCGCGATGCTGTCCGCGCTCGACGTCCTGGGCGCGCTCCTCGAGCGTCTGGTACTGCTCGGTGAGCTGCACCATCCCGGTGAAGCGCTGCTGCAGGTCTGCCAGCCGGGTGGTCAGCGCGTCCATGTCGCTCGCGGCGCGGGCCATGGGCTCGCCGAGCTGCTGCAGTCGCTCGGCCGAGGAGCCGGCGGTCTGGATGAGCGCCTCGTAGCGGGCCCGCTCCTGCTGCATCTCGTGCAGGAGGGCGCGCGCGTCGTCCGTGAGTTCGCGGTCCTTGGTGGGGTTGCCGAGCAGATTCCTGAGGAGGGGGGTCATCACGAGCTCCCTGTGGACGCGCTGGCCGCTCGGCCTGGTCGGGACCGCCGGATCAGCCGGGTGACGGACGTGGGCGACCCACGGAGGGACGCCACATGCGGACCGGATCAAAAAAAGCCTTCCGCTCGTTAGCAAGAGGCGGACCCTGGGTGGGGCCGGGGCGAGGCCGCGTGCCCCTATGGACTTCGGGCGGCCGGGACCGGGCGCGGTCCGCCGCGTGGCCAGATACGAGCCATGCTCCGGACCGTGGCAGGCCGGCTGGACGAGACCAGGGCGAGGAGGCTACGGGCTGTCCGACAGGTGCGATGGTGCCATCGGACTCACGGGCGCGGTGCGCGACGCCGTCATCGTCGCTGTCGGTACGGTCAACGATCGACAGGCCCCGGGGCCTGTTGGCATGACGAAGGCTGAACATCGCGCACGCGGGGATCGGGAAATCGTGGACGGGTACTCATCCTCCGCACGTCCACGGGCTTCTTCGGACCCACCCACGGCCAAGGCTTCGCCGGCTCGAGTCGTGCGGGGCCCTCGGACGGAGCTAGAACCCGACGGCGATCCCGGCGCTCGCGGGGCCAACCCGAAGGCCGACGCGGGTGGGGCGGTCGTGGGGCCCGGCCACCGCCAGTCCGACCGAGGTCCCCAGCGCGGCGCCGAAGACCACATCGGAGAGGTAGTGCCGTCTTGCCTCGAGCCGGCCGATGACCGCGGCCACGGCGAGGGCGTAGGCCGGGACCGCGACCACCGGCCCGAACCGCCGCGCCAGCACCGGGGCCACGGCGAACGCCCCGGCCGCGTGACCCGAGGGGAACGAGTAGTCGCCGCCGTCCGGGCGCGGCCGCCGCGTGGCCAGCTTGAGGCCGCCGACGATCCCATAGGTGTAGGCCAGCGCGCGTCCGGCCTCGAACCCGGCGTCGCGCGCGTTCCGGTCCCCGACCGCCTGCCCGGTGCCGAGCAGCGCCAGCGCCCCCACGCCGAGGGTGACCGCGTTGCCGTACGTGTTGCCCACGTCGGCGACCTGCCGCCACGGGCTCCCCGAGAGCGAGCGCGCCTGGCGATCAGCGTCCTCGAACGTGACGCAGGCGCCGCTCAGGGCCGCCCCGCCGAGGAGAATGTCCGCGGTGCGGCGCCGCAGGAACCGGCGCTCGTCCTCGTGGGCCAGCCGCCACGAATCGTCCCAGAGCCGCGCCACCTTGGTCCGGGGATGGCTCGGCGTCGCGGGCGTCGCGGCCGCCTCGTCCGCGCGTCCGGGCGTGACCCCGGCGGCCAGGAGGGTGCCGACCGCGGCGAGGGCGGCCAGCCGACGGGTGAGGCCGGCGGCGGATCGGCGGGCGACGCAGGGGCGGGACACGGAATCAGCCCGCGAACAGGCTCTTCACCACGAACCAGAGGTTCGCGGGCCGCTCGGCCAATCGGCGCATGTACCAGGGGAACCACGCCGCGCCGTACGAGATCAGAACGCACACGCGATGGCCGGCCGCGGCCAGCCGTCGTTGCTCCTCGCGCCCGATGCCGTAGAGCATGTGGAACTCGTAGGCCAAAGCCGGGATCCCCTGGGCGGTGGCCCAGGTGATGATCTCGGCGATCAGCCGCCGGTCGTGCGTCCCCAGGATGACCCGCGGGCCCTCGGCGGTCCGCGCCGACAGCAGGCGCTGGGCGAGCCGCAGGAACTCGGCGTCCACCTCGGCCTTGTCGGCGAAGGCGATCGTCGCGGGCTCGGCGTACGCCCCCTTGACCAGCCGGATGGTCGGGCGCAGCGCTCGCAGGCTGTCCAGGTCGGCCGCGGTGCGCCGCAGGTAGGACTGGAGGCAGAGCCCGACGTTGGCGTGGGTCGCGCGCACCCGGCGAAAGAGGGTGAGGGTGCGGTCGGTGAAGGCGCTCCCCTCCATGTCCACGCCGACCTCCTGTCCGGCGGCGGCGGCCGCGGCGGCGATGGTGCCGAGGTTGGTCTCGGCGAGCGCGGGGTCGAAATCGAGGCCCAAGTGCGTCAGCTTGACCGAGACCTCGGCGTCCAGACGCCGGGTCTGGATCTCGTGGATGACCTCGAGGTAGTGCCGGACCACGGCCTCGGTGTCGGCCGCGTTCCGGACGTTCTCGCCGAGGAGCGTGAGCACGCATCCCATCCGTTGCCGCTGGATCTCGGCCGCGGCCGCGAACGCGGCCGGCGCGTCCTCGCCGGGCATGAAGCGCCGCACGGCGCGGCGGACGAAGGGAAGGCGGGGCATGCGCTCGCGGAGCCAGGCGTTCTCCGAGGCCCACAGCAGCAGCGGACGCAACATCCCCGATCGGCCCTCCGGTGGCGGCGCGTGATGGCCCTCTCATCCCGCACCCTACCATGGCGCGCGTCCGCTTGCCGGGGAGCGCCGCCACCGGCGAGAGCCACGTCGCCGCGCGCGGCCCTCGCTTGTGGAACCCGCGGGCCGGCGGCTACGCTGCCCCGTCGATCGCTCGCTCAACCTCCTTCCCCGGCGGTCCCCATCGAGCGCATGCCCGAATCGTCCCTCCAGCCCGGCGGCTCCCGGAGCCTCCTGGCGTTCGCGACCTGCACCGCCATCTGGGGCAGCACCTTCCTCGTCATCCGCGTCGGCGACGACTCGATGCCGCCGATGTGGGCCGCGAGCCTGCGGCTCATCGTCGCGGCCCTGGTGCTGATGACGATCACGCTGGCGCGGCACCGGCTGCCCCAGGGGAGCGCGTTGCGGGCGGCGATCGGCTACGGGATCTTCCAGTTCGGACTCGACCTGCCGCTCCTCTACTGGGGCGAGCTCACCGTGTCCTCGGGGCTGGCGGCCGCGGTGTTCGCCACCATCCCTCTGACCAGCGCGGGCGTGGCCGTGCTCTTCTCGCACGACCTCGCCACCCCCACGTCGCTCCTGCCCCTGCTCGCCATCGTCCTGGCCACGGTGGCCGCGGCCCTCGGCAGCACGCTGCTCAAGCGCGGGCCGCGCCAGGACCCGATCGGCGCCAACGCGGTGGGGGCGGCGGTCGGCATCCCGTTCTGCCTGATGGCCTCATGGCTGATGCACGAGCACCGGGCGATGCCCACGCACGCCGGGCAGATCGTTCCCATCCTCTATCTGGCGATCGCGGGCTCGGTGGGGGCGTTCGTGGTGTTCGCCTGGCTCGTGAACCACTGGCCGGTCAGCAGCGTGGCGTTCATCGGCGTCATGGTGCCGGTGATCGCGGTCACGCTCGGCGCCCTGGTACGCCACGAGCGCCTGGCCGCCCAGCAGATGCTCGGCTCGCTGCTGGTGCTGTCGGGGGTGCTGGTGGCGATCGTCAGCGACCGGCGGCGGATGCGCCGCGGGGTCCCTCGCCCACCACCTCGTAGGCCAGCAGCGCCTCGGCCGGGTGCGCGCCCAGCGCCTGGCGGCCGCCGAGGCCGGTGAGCTCGATCAGGAACAGGAAGCCTAAGACGCGCGCCTCGAGCTGCTCGACCAGCCGGGCCGTGGCGGCCGCCGTGCCGCCGGTCGCGAGCAGGTCGTCCACGACCACCACCCGCTGTCCCGGCTTGAGCGCGTCGGCGTGCAGTTCGAGCGTGTCCTCGCCGTACTCGAGCGAGTAGACCTCGCGCACCGTCTTGCCGGGCAGCTTGCCGAACTTGCGGGCCGGCACGAGCGGCACGCCCCAGTGGAGCGCGAGCCCGGTCCCGAACACGAAGCCGCGCGACTCGATCGCCACGACGGCATCGGGCTTCTCCACGCGTTCGGCCAACCGCCGGATCGACTCCGCCAGGGCGGCGGGGTCCGAGAGCAGCGGCGTGATGTCCTTGAAGATGATCCCCTTGCGCGGGAAGTCCGGCACGTCGCGGATGAAGCGGCTCAGGTCGGTCATGGGGCTCCGTGGGATGCAACTAGTGGATCGAGGTGCCGGCGCCGCCCTCGGCCTCGGCCAGCTCGATGGCGCGGCGCAGCTTCTCGAGCGCCCGCGCCTCGATCTGGCGCACGCGTTCCCTCGAGATGCCGAACCGCTCACCGGTCTGGGCCAGGCTGCGGGCCACGCCGTCGTGGAATCCGTAGCGGATGCGCAGGATCTGCTCCTCCCGCTGGCTCAGCGAGCGCAGCAGGCGGTCCAGCTTCTGATGCTCGAGCTGCAGCTCGACCAGGCGTTCGACCGACGGCGGCGCCATCGCCAGGTCGTCGAGCGTGAGCTGCTCGAAGGCGGCCAGGCTCGACCCCTCGTCGAGCGTGCGGAGTCCGCCGATCAAGGCCGCGAGCCGCTCGACGCGCGCGGTCGAGATGCCCATCTCCGCCGCGACCTCGGCGACCGACGGGTCGCGTCCGAGCCGGCCGCGCAGCGTGCGCTCGGCGCGGTGGAAGCGGTTCATCTGCTGGAGCATCTGGACCGGGATGCGGAAGGACTTGGCCTGCTCGGCGATGCCGCGCAGGATGGCCTGCCGGATCCAGATGGTGGCGTAGGTGCTGAAGCGCAGGCCGCGCTCGGGCTCGAAGTGGTCGACGGCGCTGATGAGACCGAGGTTCCCCTCCTCGATCAGGTCGAGCATCGGCAGCCCGCGGTTGCGGTAGGCGCGCGCGAGATGGACGACCAGCCGCAGGTTGCCGAGGATGATGCGCTTGCGCGCCGCCTCGTCGCCGGCGCGCGCGCGCGCGGCCAGCGCCAGCAGCTCGCGATGCTCGATCAGGGCGATGCGCCCGATCTCGCCCAGATAGACGTCGAGCAGGTCGCGCTCGCGTCCCGCCTCCTGAGCCCGCAGCCCGGCCGCCTCGGCGGGCTCGTCGGGCTCGTCGACCGGGAGGGCCACGCCGGCCTCGAGGGCGGCGGCCTGGAAGCGCTGGAAGGCGCCGGGGTCGAAGTCGGCGGCCACCAGCAGCGCCTCGTACTCGCCGGCGGACAGCTGACCCGAGTGCCGGGCCGCGGCGAGGATCTCCGCCAGCCGGTCGGCGAACGAGACCGCCCGGTGGGCGCTCACGCGACCCTCCGGCCGCGCCGGGTCCGCCGCGCGGACCGGCTCACCCGCGGACATGAAACGCTCGCGGGGGTTGGTCCCGCTCGCTCCACGCTGCCTCCACTCCGGTCACCCGCGCCCCGTCGGGGCCGCGCCGCAACGCCACGAGCAGGCGTTCCAGCGCCGCCCGCGACCCCTCCGCCTCGACCTCCACCGCGCCATCCTCGCGATTCCGCACCCAGCCTCCGACCCCGAGATCCTCGGCGCAGCGGACGACGAACGCGCGGAAGCCGACGCCCTGGACCCGACCGCGGATCACGAGGTGGAGGCAGTGCATCATCGCCCGCTCAGGATGCACCCACGCCCGGCTCGGCTGTCAAGGGTTCGCGGAGGTGGGAGGCGACGGAGGTCGGGACCGGGGCCACGGCGACGCGCAGTTGGCGCCGGGCGAGACGGAGGGCGAGGCCGCAGGGATCGGATGGTCGGGGCGAGAGGATTTGAACCTCCGACCCCCTGGTCCCGAACCAGGTGCTCTACCGGGCTGAGCCACGCCCCGACAAGAACCCTGCGCCCTTCACTGCTCCGTCTCCTGCCGTTGCCGCCATGCATCCCGACCCAGCAGCGGCACGAACCGGCATTCACCGTGTCGCTGGTGTCGCCATCGGTCGCCCGGCATGCGGTGCCACACTTCGAGATGCTGGAGTTGGGGTCCGCCGACCGGGATGACCAGCACACCCCCCTCGCCGAGTTGCGCGCGAAGCGCATCGGGGACCCGAGGTGCCGCCGCGGAGACCAGGACCCTAGCATAAGGGGCGAACTCCTGCCAACCCAGGGAGCCATCGCCGTGCCGGAGCGCCACGTTGCGGACGCCGAGCTGGTCCAGCCGGGCCTGCGCCCCCCGCAGCAGGGAGGCCACGCGCTCGACGCTGAACACGCGCTCGGCCAGCCGCGACAGCAGGGCGGTCTGGTAGCCGCTGCCGGTGCCCACTTCCAGCACGCGGTCGGTGGGCTCGGCCGCCAGCAGCTCGAGCATCCGGGCCACGATCCACGGCTGCGAGATGGTCTGCCCCTCGGCGGTCGGCAAGGCATGGTCGCCGTAGGCGCGGCCCAGGAACCCGGGATCGACGAACCGGTGCCGCGGCACGCTCCCCATCGCCTCCAGCACCCGGGGGGAGCGGATGCCTTTCGCCACGAGCTGTTCCTCGACCATGCGACGCCGCGCCACCGCGAAGGCGTCGCCGCCCTCCCGCCCGGCGGGGTCGCGCCCGTCGCCCGGGCCCGAGGCGCGGGGCGGCTCCCCGCTCATGGACGCAGGTCCCATTGCTCCATCTCCACGACCGCGCGGTAGTCGGTCAGGTCCAGCGAGAGCGGCGTCACCGAGACGAAGCCGTGCTCCACGGCGTGGAAGTCGGTGCCGTCGTGCGAGGCCCAGACCGGATCCTGGCCCCCGATCCAATAGTAGGCCCGTCCGCGCGGATCGGTCTTCTCGATCAGCGTATCGCTGTAGACGCGGGTCCCGAGCCGGGTGAACCTCACCCCCTGCACGGTCTCCCAGGTCCGGTGCGGGAGGTTGACGTTGAGCACCTGCTTGCCGTCGAGACCACGGCGCGAGATGGCCTCGACCAGCCGCCGCACGAACCGCGCCGGGGCGAGGAAGTCCGCCGCCTCGTGGGTGGCCAGCGAGGCGGCGACCGCGGGCACGCCCTGCATCGAGCCTTCGATGGCGGCGGCGACGGTCCCCGAGTAGAAGACGTCCTCGCCCATGTTGGGACCGTGGTTGATGCCCGACACCACCAGGTCGGGCTTGGGGTCGAGCAGCCCGTGGAAGGCGATCAGCACGCAGTCGGTGGGCGTCCCGTCGATGCTGAACTCGCGCTCGCCGTGGCGGTGGATGCGCAGCGGGCGGTGCAGCGTGAGCGAGTGCGAGGTGGCACTCTGGTCGCGGTCGGGCGCCACCAGCGTGACCGGGCCCAAGGCGGCGAGCTCCGCGGCGAGGACGCGCAGCCCCGGGGCGTGGATGCCGTCGTCGTTGGTGAGCAGGAGGTTCACGAGCGACATCCCTCCCGCGCCGCGCGGCGCATCACGTCCGGGGGGGCGACGCGCTCGAGCGTGAGCCGGGCGAGCACGCCGACGATGCGCGGCACGTCGCGCAGCGTGCGCATCTGGCTCGCCTCGCCGCCGTAGACGGTGGGGATCGGCACCGAGGCCAGCCGGAAGCCGAGCCGTGCCGCGCGCACGATCACCTCCGACTCCACCTCGTAGCGTCCGGGCGTGATGGGCGTGCGGTCGAGCAGCCGGCGTCCGTAGAGGCGGAAGCCGCACTGACTGTCGGCGACGCACTGCCCGGCGAGCCAGGTCGCCCAGCCGGAGGAGAATCGGTTGGCGAACCGGCGCAGCGGCGGCATCGCCGCGCTCCGCACGCGGACCCCGAGCGCCAGGTCGGCGCCCGCTTCGGCGGCGCGGACGAAGTCGGGCACGCACTCGGGCGGGTGCTGGCCGTCGGCGTCGAGCGTCACCACCGCGTCGCAGTCCGGGAGTGCGGCGAAGCCCGTCACCAGCGCGTGGCCCTTGCCGCGATTGACCGGCAGCGCGAGCACGCGCACGCCGGCGGCGCGGGCGACCGCGGCCGTGTCGTCGGTCGAGCCGTCGTCCACCACCAGCACCTGGGAACACTCGGCCAGGGCCGCGACGCGGGCGAGCACGTCCTGGAGCTGGGCGCCCGCCTGGTAGGCGGGGATGAGCACGGCGACGCGCATCAGCTTGGGACCCGGGACCGCGCGGCGCGCGGGCGACGCGCGCGTCGCGCCGTCACAGCAGCCCCTCGGGCAGGGGCTCGAAGGCGAACCATTGTCCGGGGTGGCGGTCGAAGTGCGGGCGCATCGCGTCCCGATAACCGCCGGCGGCGCAGGCCTCGGCCGAGAGCGGCGCCCCGAAGCAGGCGGCGTAGCGGCCGGGCGCCAGGCGCAACATCAGGGCGGGCAGCACCAGTGCCCCGGTGCGGCGCGCCAGGAGGGCGGCCCACGGGCACACCGGGCCCAGCGCGCCGCGGCGGTCGGCCATCAGCGCCACCCACTCGCGCCGGCGCAGCGCGCGCGACGCCCCGGTCCAGAGCAGCCGGCCGGGCAGCATGCCCACGCCCCGCGCCCGCCGCAGCCGGTGGAACCGCCGATCGACCCGGCGATCCGGGTGGGGACGGGCGACGACGTGGAGCGGCGGGCCGTGCGAGGCGAGCCAGGCCGCCCCCCACTCCCAGTTGCCGGCGTGGGCCGAGAGCAAGATGACGCCGCGGCCGGAGGCGCGGGCGTGCTCGAGGTGCTCGCGGCCGCGCACCTCGATGGCGCGCTCGAGGGCGGCGGGGGCCAGGCGCGCGAGGCGCAGCGAATCGGCGAGCGAGAGCGCGAAGTGCTCGAAGGCCTCGCGGGCGGTCGCGCGCCGCGCCGCGGCCGACATGCCGGGGCGCCACTGCGCCAGGTTGGCCTCGAGGCGCCGCCGCGCCGGCGGCCGCACGGCGAACGCCAGCCGCGCCAGGCCCCTCGCCAGCCGGTCGGCGGGGCCCACCGGGAGGAGGCGCACGGCCAGGTCGGCCGTCAGGTAACCGAGGCATGCGAGCATTGGGCGGGGTTGACCGGGCGCGGAGCAGAGAAATGGTCGGGGCGACTGGATTTGAACCAGCGACCACCTGCCCCCCATGCAGGTGCGCTACCAGGCTGCGCTACGCCCCGACCGATCAGGGAGCGAGACTCTACGCGACGCGGAGGGTCCCCGCAAGTCGCGGCGCGGCCCCGCCTCGGTCGATCCTACCCGCGGAGCGAGGGCCGCCGCTCCTTCAGCCGCTCGGCGAGCTGCTTGAGCTCGGCCTTGACGTCGTGCAACACCAGCTTGCGGTCGGCCTCCCCGAATCCGATCTCCACCTGCGGCGTGCTCTCCTTGCGCAGGTCGAGGAGGGTCCGGCGGGCGCCCGCGATGGTGTAGCGGCGCGCGTAGAGCAGCTCCTTGATGTGCAGCAGGAGCTTGACCTCCTCGGGCCGATACATGCGGTTGCCGGCCCGGTTCTTCTTCGGGCGCAGCATGCTGAACTGGGTCTCCCAGTAGCGCAGCACGTGCTGCTTCACGCCGACCAGATCGGCCACCTCGCTGATCGGGCGGTAGAGCTTCGAATCCGGCTCGGGTTCAGTCTTGAGCGGCGACACGACCGGTGTCCCCCTTCCATTCCTCGCTCTTCAACTCGCGCGCCATCAGCGCCTCGAGCGCCGCGCGCGGGTCCTTCCGTTCGAGCAGGATCGAACGCACCTGCTCGGTGATCGGTGTCTCCACGCCCCGCTGGAGGGCGAGCTGATAGGCCGCCTGCGCGGTGTTGACCCCCTCCGCCACCATCACCATGCCCGCGAGCACCTGCTCGACCGTCTCCCCGCGCCCCAGCCGCTCGCCGACCAGGCGATTGCGGCTGTGCCGGCTGATGGCGGTGGTGATCAAGTCGCCCATGCCGGTGAGCCCGTAGAACGTCTCGCGCCTCCCGCCCAGCGCCACGCCGAGCCGGGTGATCTCGGCCAGGCCCCGGGTGAGCAGCGCTCCCTTCGTGTTGTCGCCGTAGCCCAGTCCATCGCAGATCCCCGCGGCGATCGCGATCACGTTCTTGAGTCCCGCACCGTATTCGCAGCCCGCGACGTCGCGGTTGGTGTAGACCCGGAGCCGCGGCGAGGCACACAGCTCCTGGACGCGCCGGGCCTGCGTCTCGGAGGCCGCCGCCGCGACGATCGAGGTCGGCAGCCCCCGACTCACCTCCTCGGCGTGGCTCGGACCCACCAGGAGCACCGCTTCCACGCCCGGCAGGGTCTCCGCCAGCACCTCGGTCATCCGCTTGAGCGTGCCGAGCTCGAGTCCCTTGGCGGCGCAGACCCACTGGCTGCTGAGCCCGGTGGCCGCCACCCGCTCGGCGCATCCGCGCATCCCGTGCGAGGGCACGACGAACAGCGTGAACTCGGCCCCGTCCAGGGCGACTTCGAGTTTCGGCTGAACCTTAATCCCCTCGGGGAGGGCGATGCCAGCCAAAAACTTCCGATTCTCCCGGCACCCCTCGATCTGGTCGAGATGCGCGGAGTCGATGTCCCAGAGTCGGACCTCGTGCTCCGCTTGGGCGAGATGCACCGCGAGCGTCGTCCCCCAGGAGCCCGCTCCCAGCACCGCGACGCGGCTCATGCGCGTCCTCCCCCCTTGAGCGAGAACCGCCGCTCGGTGCCGGCGACGAGCCGGCCGAGATTCTCGCGGTGGCGCACGATCACCAGCGCCGCCAGGGCGGCGCCGAGCGCGAACGCCGGGCGCCGCATGCCCCCGGGGGCGAGCGCCAGGGCCACGACGAAGGCCACCGCACCCAGCACCGAGCCGAGCGAGATGAAACGCGTGAGCGCCACGGTGAGGACGAAGACCGCCGCGAACGCGCCGAAGGCGAGCGGGGCCAGGGCCAGCAGCACGCCGGCGCTGGTCGCGACCCCCTTGCCGCCGCGGAACGACGCGAAGCAAGTCCACACGTGCCCGGCCACCGCCGCCAGCCCCACCGCCACCGCGCACCACTCGCGGCCGCCGGGAAAGGCGGCGAGGGCGCTCCCGCCCGGCACCAGCAGCACCGGCAGCGCGCCCTTGGCGAGATCGAGCACCAGGGTCGCGATGCCGAGGCCGGGGCCGAGGGAACGGTAGACGTTGGTCGCGCCGAGATTGTGCGAGCCCACCGTGCGCACGTCGATGCCGCGCACCCTTAGGCCCAGCCACAGTCCCCACGGCAGCGAGCCGCTCAGGTATCCGCTCGCGAGGCTCAGCGCCACCGCCACGGCCATCGTCACGGGCTACTCGCTCTTGCGGTACTTGAGGCGCACCGGCGCCCCGCGGAACCCGAAGTCCTCCACGAAGCGCAGCTGGAGGTAGCGCCGGTAGTTGTCGTTGAGATGCGACGGCGCGTTCGCGAACACCGTGAACTCGGGCGGGCGCTCGGACGTCTGCGTCATGTAGTAGAGCTTGGGGGTGCGGCCGAGGCGGGTGCTCGGCACCTGCCGCCGCCGCTGCACCGCCGCCAGCCAGCGGTTGAGCTCCGAGGTGCTCAGGTGGCGCTCGAACTGCCGGACGCGCTCCTGGATCAGCGCCGGCAGCCGCCGCAGGTGGATGCCGGTGGTGGCCGAGACCGGCAGCGCGGGCAGGTCGGCCAGCGACGGGAAGCGGCGCGCCCGCTCGGCGGTCATCGCCTTCCACGTCGCCTCGCGCTCCTCGATCAGGTCCCACTTGTTGTAGATCAGCAGCAGCGGGCGGCCGGCCTCGAGCGCGTGCTGCGCGAGCCGGGCCTCCTGCTTGTGGAACCCCTCGACCGCGTCCACTACCAGACAGGCGATGTGGGCGCGCTCCAGCGCGTGCAGGGCGCGGACGGTGGCGAAGCACTCCTCCTGGTCCTCGAACTGGGCCTGCCGGCGGATGCCGGCGGTGTCCACCAGGATGAACTCGCCCGACGGGGTCGCCCAGCGCGCGTCGATGGGATCGATGGTGGTGCCGGGGGTCGCCTCGACCACCACCCGCTCCTCCCCCAGCAGCGCGTTGACGAGCGAGGACTTGCCGACGTTGGGCCGGCCGACGATCGCCACCCGGCGGGTGCGCGGGTCCTCGTCCGTTGCCGGCGCGGCCTCGGGCAGGGCGGCGATCATCGCGTCCAGCACGTCGCCGATGCCGAAGCCGTTCTCGGCCGAGATCGGGCGCGGGGTTCCGAGTCCCAGGCGGTGGAACTCGTGCACCAGCGCGTCGCCGCGGCGGCGCAGGCTCTTGCCGATCGCGTTGTCGAGGTCGCTCATCCCCGAGAGGCCGTCCACCATGAACAGGACCAGGTCGGCGAGCTGGATGGCCAGCTCGGCCTGGCGCCGCACCACCGCGTCGCGGCCCTCGGCGGCCGCGGGCAGGAAGCCGCCGGTGTCGACCAGCACGAAGGCGTGCCCGGCCCACTCGGCGCGGGCAGCGTTGCGGTCGCGCGTGACCCCCGGCCGGTCGTGCACGACCGCCCGCCGCGTGCCGAGCACGCGGTTGAAGAACGTGGACTTGCCGACGTTCGGGCGGCCGATGATGGCGACGACGGGTGTGGACATGCCGGGATGCGCTCGCGCGCCGGCCGGGAGGTCTCCCTGGCCGGCGCGCGTGACCACGAAGGGGATGGAGCGGGCAACGGGGCTCGAACCCGCGACCTCAAGCTTGGGAAGCTCGCGCTCTACCAACTGAGCTATGCCCGCGTGGGACTGCCGACTCCGATTCGCCCTGAAGCTAGTGCGTGAGTCCCGGGCTGTCAATGCCGCCACCCCGCCCCGGCCGCCCGGCCACGCGCGTGGGCGCGTGCGGTCGGGCGTTCGCGACCCTCGCGTCACCCCCGCCCGGCCGGGGCGTCCAGCGCCGCGAGCGCCATCGCGGCCACGCGGTCGGGATCGATCCCGTCCGCATCCAGTCGCACCGCCTCGATCTGGTGGCGGAACCAGGTGCGCTGGCGCTTGGCGAGCTGCGCGGTGCGCTCGTTGACGCGCCGCTCGGCGGCCGCACGGTCGAGCGCGCCGGCGAGCAGGGCGTCCGCCTCCTCATAGCCGATGGCGCGCAGCGCGCGCAGGGCGTCCCCCAGCCCCGCCGCCAGCAGGCCGCGCGTCTCCTCGGCCAGCCCCTGGTCGAACATCGCGGTGGTGCGGGCGGCGATGCGCGAACGCAGCGCCTCGGGCGCGATGCGGATCTCGATCACGTTCCATCGCGAGGTCGCGCGGGGCCCGGGCGTCCGATCGTGCCACCACGCGAGCGGGTGCCCGGTGGCCTCCAAGACCTCGAGGGCGCGACTCACGCGCTGGCGATCGCGCGGCTGGAGCCGTGCCGCGCCCGCCGGGTCCACGGCCGCGAGCCGGGCATGGAGGGCCTCCGGTCCCGCGCTCGCGAGCTCGGCGCGCAGCCGTGCCCGCACCGCCGGATCGTGCGGCGGCGTGGCGGCCAGCCCCTGCTGGGCGGCGCGCAGGTAGAGCCCCGACCCGCCCACCAACAGCGCGGCCCGGCCGCGGCCGTGGATGCCGGCCATCGCCTCGCCCGCGGCGCGTGCGTACCAGCCGGCGCTCGGAGGCTGGCCCAGGGGCAGCGCCCCGAACAGGTGATGCGGCCAGGCGGCCCGCTCGGCCGGCGTCGGGCGGCCGGTGCCGATCTCCAACTCCGCGAAGACCTGCCGCGAGTCGGCGCAGACGATCTCGGCGTCGAGCGCGCGGGCCAGCCGCTCGGCCACGGCGGTCTTCCCGGTCGCAGTCGCTCCGACCACCGCGACGACGCGCGGCGGGCTCATCGCGGGGCGCGCGCGCCGGCGGGTGTGGTCGCGGCGCGCGGCATGAGTCTCCGGCCGGTCATGCCGGGCTCAGCCGCGGCCGAAGCGCCGGTGGAGCTCGTCCAGCTCGACCCGCACGAAGGTCGGCCGGCCGTGGGGATCCCCGTGCGGGCGGCTGGTGGCGAACAGCCGGTCGAGCAGCACGCGCATCTCCTCGACCGTGAGCGGGTCGCCGGCGCGCACCGCGGCGTGGCAGGCGTACGAGCGGGCGAGGTGCTCGACCACGTCGTCGCGGGCGTTCCGCCCGCTCTCCTCGGCCACCCCGTCCAGCACGTCCTGGAGCAGCGACCCGGCACGGTCGTCTCTGAGACCCGCGGGCACGCCGCGGATGATGACCGTGGGCGGCCCGAGCGGCGCCAGATCCCAGCCCAGTTGCTGGAGCGACGGCCCCAGCTCCAGCAGCAGCTCGAACTGGTCGCGCGACAGGTCCACCAGGGCCGGGAACAGGAGCTGCTGCGAGGCGCCCTGCTGGCCTTCGAGCCGGGCGCGCGCCTCTTCATAGAGGATGCGCTCGTGCGCGGCGTGCTGGTCGGCGATGACCAGGCCGCCGCGGACCGGCGCCAGGATGTAGGTGGCGTGGAGCTGCCAGACTTCGGGCTGGGCGGCGACCGCCCCCGCCGGCGTCGCGGCCGGCCGGGGGGCGGAGGAAGTCCCCGCCGCGGGCCCGGCGGGGGCCGCGGACTCGAACCCGAGATAGGTCTGGTCGGGCGGCGGCTCCGACACCCGTTCGGCCCAGCGCGGCTCGCTCGCCCCGCCCTGGATGACGGTGAAGGGTGGATGGAGCGGGGCCAAGCGTTGCGCGGCCGCCGCGGCCAGCAGGGCGAACACGCGATCCTCGTCGGCGAAGCGCACCTCGCGCTTGGTCGGGTGCACGTTCACGTCGAGCCGGTCGGGGGGCACCGTGAGCCAGACCGCCGCGGTCGGAAACCGCCCGGTCGGCAGGAGGTTCCCGTACGCCTGACGCAGCGCCTGCGACAGCACCGGGCTCTGGATCCAGCGCCGGTTCACCAGGAACTGCTGGCCGTCGCGCGTGGCCCGCGCGTGCTCCGGCAGGCCCAGCAGCGCCTGGACCCGGATCCCATCGCGCTGGGCGTCGATCTCCAGCCGCTGCTCGGCGTGACGCGCCCCCCAGATGGCCCCGGCGCGCTCCCGGACCGAGGCGGCCGCCGGCCACGCGAAGCGTTCGCGTCCGTCCACCACCAGACGGAAGGCGACCTCGGGGAAGGCGAGCCCGTAGGTCTCCAGCATCCGCAGCGCGGCGCGGGTCTCCCCGGTCTCCGACTTGAGGAACTTGCGCCGCGCCGGCGTGTTGAAGAACAGGTCGCGCACCTCGACCGTGGTGCCGCGGGCGCGCGGCGCACGGCCGCGCTCGACCACCGCCCCGCCTTCGACCGACCGGAACGCCGCGCTCTCCTCGCCCTCGATGCGGCTTGCGATCCTGAGCCGGCTCACCGCGGCGATGCTGGGCAGCGCTTCGCCCCGGAACCCGAGCGACTGGAGGGTGTCGAGATCCTCGAGCGCTCCGATCTTGCTGGTGGCATGGCGCTCGAGCGCCAGCTCGAGTTCGTCCTCGGCGATGCCGCTGCCGTCGTCGGCGACGCGGAAGCACCGGTCCAGCGAGCCGTCGATGGCGAGCTCCAGGCGGCGGGCGCCGGCGTCGAGGGCGTTCTCGACGACCTCCTTGAGAGCGGAGAGCGGGCGCTCGATCACCTCGCCCGCGGCGATCCGCGACGCGGTCTCAGGTGCGAGCCGCCGGATCGTGCGCAGCAGCGGAGCGGACATGGAGAGGCAGCATTACACGACGCCGCCCGCAGGGGTCAAGAACGCCGCGGGCGGTCGGGAGCGGCCGCGGGGCGGCGAGCGCCTCTTGGGCGTGCCGGTCGGCCGGGTGGCCGATCAGGCGGCCGGGGCGCCCATCCAGCCGCGGGTGGTGCCGAGGAAGGCGGTGGTGTCCGCGGGGACGATCAGCTGGGCGTGGTCGTCGGTGACGCCGGCCGGCGGCCGCGGCTCACCCGACTCGTCCAGCACCTTGTCCCACAGGGCG
>VBPB01000057.1:0-1877 GCA_005893365.1 Candidatus Eiseniibacteriota bacterium | reverse complement strand
GGAGCGCGTCATGCAGTCGGTGTCGCGCAGCTGCTTGCTGAGGCGGTCGCACATCGTCTCCACCACCTCCGCGCCGGCCGGGAAGACCAAGCGGTGGGCGGCGAAGCGCAGCCCGTCGTGACGGTTCCGTTCGACGGCCAGCTCGAGCCGGCCGTCGAAGTCCGCGCGGTCGAGCCAGCGCGGATGGCGGCCGGGCAGGAGCGGGAAGGCCGGTCCGGCCTGGGCCCGATCGCGCTCGTCCCACTTGGTCCGCAGCTCCTCGACCATGCGTTCCCACGCGGTCCAGCCCTGCCCGGGATCGATGCCGGCGGCGGCGACCACGCCGTGATGCTGAGGCGTCCGGAACGGCCACGCGCCCCAGGCCTTCCCCGCCTGCTCGCCGGCCAGCCCGCCCACCACCTGGGGGGAGCCGACGCGGGTCGAGAGCTCGACCAGGCCGCGCAGCAGCGCATCGGCCGGGCCGATCTCGACCGAGGTCTTGGACTGGTCGGGCCCGACCACGTGCATCTCGACGCGGTCCGCGCCGGTCTCTTCCATGAGGACCCGCAACGCGGCCTCGAGGCCCTGGCGATCCTCCGGCGAGGGGAAGTCCTCGAGACTGGCGACGCGCTCGATCTCGCGTCCGCTCGCCTGCACCGGGCTCGGCCGGGTCGGCGCGTCGTCCGAGACGTCGGGGAGCGCGTGCTCCATGAGCGTGTCGAAGTCCGCTCCGCCCACCGAGTTCTCGAACGCCGCGGCGTGCAGGGCGAGCGGCGCCTCCACGGCGGGCGCCTGCGACTGGGTCCCGTTGCCGCTGAAGAATTCCTGGGGCGTGATGCTCGGCGTTCCGAGCGCCAGCAGCAGACCTTCGATCTGGGTGCGGCGCGGACTCCGCTCGCTCACCAGGGCCAAGTCGAAGATCTCGCGCGTCAGGTCGGCCAGGTCGAGCGTCCGCGGCAGCCCGCACAGCTCGGCGAGGCGGATGCCCGCGTCCTCGTGGCGGGTGCCGGCCACCAGACGCACCGACACGCCGGGCTGCTGGAGCAGCTCGGGCATGAGGTCCGCGTCCTGCCAGTCGAAGTCGACCAGCAGCAGGCGGCGTTCCGTGCCCTGGGCTGAAGCGGAGGTCTGGATCGCCATCGAGAAGAGCCCCTTCCGCGGCGCCGGAGTGCACGGACCATACCACCGGCCCGCGGCCGGCCCGCCTGTCGCTTGGCGGCCACCCGGCGTGCGAACCTCCCCATTCGCGTGCAGGATGCATGGCGCGTGGCGGGCGAATCGACCCGCGCCACCTTGCGCATCAGGGTTCGGTCGGCTCGGTCAGGACCGTCGCGCGCAGCTCCCCATCCAGGACGTCCACCGGATAGCGCGCCTTGAGACGGTCGAAGTAGTCGTTGAGCTTGTGCCAGAGCACGACCTGCCGGCGCAGCTCGACGCGACGGTTGAGCTCGTCGGGGTCGGCGGCCAGCCGCTCGGCGATGCGCAGCTTGGTGTAGCCGCCGGGGAACTCGATCCAGTCCGAGACCTGCCCCGGCGCCAGCACCGGATCGCGCTGGCGGCCGAAGACGAGCGAGTCCAGCTGGGCCTTGCCCCCCATCCCGCTCACCTCGGTGCCGGCCGCCGCCTCGGACAGGCGCTGGAGTCCCCCCCAGAGGGTCCCGAGGCTGTCGAACGACCAGCCGGCCGCGAGCATGGAATCCAGTTCGGCCTTCTTGGCCAGCAGCGCGCGGCGGGCGGCCTGCCGGCGATAGCCGTCGAGCGCCTGGTCCTTCGCCTCGTCCCAGGTGGGATCGTGGGCGCTGACGAAGGTGTCCACCCAGCTGATCGCGAAGCCGAGCCCCTCGTAGTAGGCGATCCCGCGATAGAGCTGGTGCGGCTTGAGGCGCTCCAAGTCCTGG
>VBPB01000301.1:6191-7492 GCA_005893365.1 Candidatus Eiseniibacteriota bacterium | reverse complement strand
GTCGCGCTCCTTGACCGCGTTCAAGGGCGTGAACCAGTGGACCTCGGCGTTCTTCTCGAACGCCTGGATGGTGTCGGCGCTGGTGTCCTTGCGGCGCGGCATGCTCGACCAGTGCCAGCGCTCCGGCGTCATCGCCAGCGAGACGGCGTCGCGCACGCCCTCCATGTCGTCGATGTAGACCTCGTTGAAGGTGTTCGGGTTCGGGAAGGAGGCCCCCATCTCGGCCGAGACGTCGAACTGGGACGGCGCGGTGGTGCGCACGCCGGGCAGGGCGTCGGCCCAGTGGGTCAGGAACTGAGGCGTGGTCTTCCACTGGCCGTTGAGGTCGCCGATCAGCACCCGGGACGGCTCCTCACCGATGCGCGGCCTGAGATCCTGCGCCCCCTTGCTCTCGTACATGAAGGCACCCCCCAGGGCCCGGTTGCGGCCGGCGAGCGAGAACGAGCTGCCGATCAGCGTGCGTCCCGCCTGCTGGAACAGGGGGGCGAAGCCGTAGTCGACGTTGATCTGGTCGGTGGGGCCGGGAGCGCTCTTGAGCGTGACCCTCCCGAGGTCGTAGTCGATCGTGTAGTCCTTGTCGCGATCGAGCTTCTGGCCGTTCTTGGTGACGGTCTCGGAGCCCTCGAGGAGGTTGGTGCGCCCGAGCGTGATCTCGTTGCCGGCCCGCGCCGAGGTGAAATCGACGTCGATGTAGTACTGGCTGACGTCCGGCCGCCGCGGATTGCGGATGTCGTAGATATCGCGGTTGCGCGCGTTGCTCGTGCCGGGCGCGCCGACCAGCGAGTCGCTACGGAACAGCACGCTGCTCGCCAACTGGTCGAACGGCCGCACCGGATAATTGGGGTCGTCGAGGACGCGCGGGGCGAACGGACGCGGGTCGAAGAAGAACAGGGTCCCGTTCTTGTAGTCCACGAAGTAGCGGCTGTTGGAGTTGGCGAGCGTGCCGTCCACCTTGTTGTCGTGGGCGCGGTAGACCGGGGTGCCGCTGTCCTCGTTGTAGTTGTCGAGGCCGAGGATCTGGTTGTAGGGCACCGTCACGTTGTTCACGGTCTCGAAGGTGACCGGCGGGCTGTCCACGCCCTTGCGGGCGACGAGCGAGAAGGTCTTGGGGTCGATGCCCTGCCCGGCGAGCTGGTAGAAGTTGTGGAGCTCGAGCTCCCGGGTCGCGGCGAAGGCGGTGGTGTCGTTGAAGAACCCGTCCTCGCGCGCGGGCAGCAGGCTGAGCGGCGCGCGCAGCAGCTTCATGATGCGCCCCGACTCCCCGTCCAGGTCGAGCGTGTCGGCGCCGCCCATGGTGAGCG
>VBPB01000301.1:5660-6154 GCA_005893365.1 Candidatus Eiseniibacteriota bacterium | reverse complement strand
AGCGGGGCCCGTAGACGTCGGAGAGGATCTCGTAGTCGTTGTCGGCCCCCAGGGTCTGCAGGGTGAAGACGCCACGCACCGACGGCGTCGGCGTGATGGTGGCGCTCGAATCGAGCGTCGCCCCCCGCGGATCCACGAACGCGCGGCCGCGGATAGCGTCGTGGCGGGTGGCGTAGTTGTTCGCGTCGTCCCGGTAGAGGCGGATGCTGCCCTCGTCGATCTCCTGGGTCTCGAGGTTCGGGTCGTAGAGGAAGAAGTAGACGCCGCGGACGTAGTCGAAGTCGTTGAGCGTCTGCTGCTGGCGCGACGAGCCGCCGGCGTACGAGGCGCGCTCGCTCTTGCCCTCCTGCTTGCTGGCCAGCATGGTGAAGTCGAGGGGCCCGAGCCGGGTGGTGGCCTTCATCCCGAACAGGCCTTCGTTCCGCCCGCTGTAGGAGACGTACTGGGTGCCGGGCAGGACCAGGTTCGTGTTCCCCAGGTCGAGCTCCTGGACC
>VBPB01000301.1:0-5648 GCA_005893365.1 Candidatus Eiseniibacteriota bacterium | reverse complement strand
TGGCGAGCGGGATCTGGACCGCCGAGTTCTGCAGCAGGTTGACCTTGACCCGGTCCGAGAGCTGCCCCTCGAGCTGGATGTTCAAGTCCTGCTGCATGTCGAGCGCCGGGAAGAGCGACCGCCGCTGGCCGGTGATGGTCTGCTGGTTGTTCCACTCGCTGGTGCCCGCCAGCTTGATGTTCTCGGAGCCCGAGACGTTGATCGCCGGACCCCCCGGACCGAGCAGGCTCTGCACCCGTTTGGGGAGCGGCGAGGGGAACTCGAACGAGAGGCCCGGGCGCGCCGGGGCGGCCCCCTGGGCCCCGGGCCCGGCGTTGATGCTGGTGCGCGAGCGGTCGGTCCACAGCCGCTGGAAGTTCTGCCACGAGAGGTCGCGGCCGTACTGGTCGAACGGCACCCGCACCGGCTCGCCCAACGGCACCTCCCCGATCTCGGGCACGGCGCTCAGGGTGCCGGAGTCGGGGTCGACGCTGACCTCGAGCCGGCGCTGGTCGTTGGCCATCGTGAACCGGGCGTCCCGGTCGCCCAGCCGCGGCAGTGCCGCGAACACGAATTGGTCCTCGATGGCCAGTCGGGAGAACGACTTCCAGGCGGGCGGAAGGGTGTCCACGGCCGCCTTGTGGGGCAGGTGGAGCTTGGAAAGCCGGTTGAGGCCAGGGATGCCCGGCAGCCCGATCAGCAGGCCGACGAGCGGGAGGGTCAGGGCCAGAGACATTCAGTTGGACGGACCGTGAGAGACCCCTCGGGGAGGCGCAAGCTTCGACCGTAGCAGGGCAAGCCTTGGCGGTCAAAGCCCTTAGGGGCGATTTCGGTCGCCGGGCGCGCGACCGGTAGAGTAGGCTGCACGGCCGTGCGCATCCTCCGTTCGTACATCCTTCGCCTCCACCTGGTTCCGTTCGTTCTTGGCTTCGGGGTCGTGACCTTCATCCTGGTCATGGACATGTTGTTCGACTACATGGATCTGGTCCTGAACCGGGGCGTGGCGGTGGGGGTGGTCGCCCAGCTGTTCGCCCTGTCGCTGGGCTACATCATGGCCCTGTCGGTGCCGTGCGCGGTCCTGGTCGCGGTCCTGATGGCCTTCGGCCGGCTCTCCCAGGACAACGAGATCACCGCCCTTCGGTCGAGCGGGGTCAACCTGGCCAGCGTGCTGGTGGGGCCGCTCGCGGCGGCCAGCCTCCTGGCCGGCGGGCTGACCGTGTTCAACGACCGGGTGCTCCCCGAGTCCAACCACGCCTTCGCCAACCTGTTGATCGACATCGGCCGCATGCGTCCCACCGTCAAGCTCGAGGAGGGGGTGTTCATCACCGACTTCCCCGGCTACGACATCCTGGTCCATTCGGTGAACGGCCGCACCAACGAGATGAAGGGCATCACCATCTACCAGCTCAACCCGGGCAGCCCCCCCACCACCATCCTGGCGAACCGCGGCTTCCTCTCCTACACCCGCGACGGGCACACCGCGGTGCTCGAGCTCTTCGACGGGGAGATCCACGACATCCCCGCCGAGGAGGGGGGCACGCGCAAGTACCGCCGGCTCCTGTTCAAGACCCACACCATCAACATCGCCGGCGCGGGCGGGATCCTCGAGCGCTCGGTGCGCACGCAGCGGAGCGATCGCGAGATGACCTCGGCGGCGATGAGCGCCCTGCGGGACAGCCTCCAGGCCCTCTACACCCTGCAGCTCGAGCAGAAGCGGCTCCACCTGCGGGCCTTGGGACTGCCGCCCGCGGCGCTCCAGGCGCTGGGGCCCGAGACCGCACCGCCGCTGGCGCGCCTGCGGATGCTGGCCGCCGAGCTCCTGCACCGCGGCGACGCGCTCGAGGCGGTCGAGCGCCAGCGGCCGGAGCTCGACACCGAGCTGGAGCTGTGGCGCGTGGAGCGGGCCGCGATGCGCCGCCGCATCGCCGAGCTGTCGGTCGAGATCCAGAAGAAGTTCTCGCTGCCGATCGCCTGCGTGGTGTTCGTCCTGGTGGGCGCCCCCCTGGGGATGCGCGTGCGCCGGGCCGGCCCCGCGGTCGCGTTCCTGTCCATCCTCTTCTTCATCTTCTACTGGATGTGCCTGGTGGGGGGCGAGGAGCTGGCGCGGCGCTCGCTCTTCCCGCCGTGGCTGGCGATGTGGCTCCCCAACCTCGTGCTCGGCGCCGTGGGCATCGACTGGACGCTGCGCGCCTGCGAGACCCCCCTGCCCTGGCATCGGCCCAGGGCCCGCGCCGCCGCCCCCGGAAGCGCGCGGGCGGCGGCGTGAGGATCCTCGACCGCTACCTGCTACGCGAGTTCTCGGGCTACCTGGCGCTGGGCCTGCTCGGGTTCATCTGCCTGTTCACCGTCGTCGACGTGATCGACAAGATCGACGTCTTCCTCGACCAGCACTCCCCCGGCGGGCTGGTGCTGCGCTACTACCTGTACCGGTCGCCGGAGGTGATCGTGCAGGTGCTGCCGGTGGCGATCCTGCTCGCCACCTTCCTGTCGCTGGGCCAGCTCAACAAGTTCGGCGAGCTGACGGCGATGCGGGCCGGCGGCCTGTCCCTGCTGCGCATCCTGCAGCCGGTGTTAGCGCGACCACATCTACGACGAGCAGATCCGGCGCCTCAGCAAGGGGCCCGCCACCGAGCGCGCCGACGTCACCTTCCTGGGCAACGGCGGCCGCATCTACTACATGCGGCTGTACGTGGTCCCGGAGCGGCGCATGCACGAGGTCTCCGTGCAGGAGTTCCGGCACGGGGCGCTGGTGACGCGCATCGACGCCGCCGAGGCCACCTGGGACGGGCATCGCTGGGTCTTCTCCTCGGGGTTCCTGCGCACCTTCGCGGGCAACCAGGAGCACGCGCGCTCGTTCGACCGCATCGCCTTCAACAGCATCGCCGAGCCGCCCGACAACTTCGCGCGCGAGGGCCGCCGCCCCGACGAGATGAACTACCGCGACCTGCGCGCCCACATCGTCAAGATGCGGTCGAGCGGGGCCCGGGTCGAGAACTACCTGGTCGACCTCAACATGAAGCTCGCCTTCCCGCTCATCAACTTCATCGTCATCCTGATCGGCGCCCCGATCGCCACCCGGCTGCGCGCGACCAGTGCCGCGCTGGGGTTCGGCCTCTCGATCACCATCTCCTTCGGGTATTACGCCTTCATGCAGTCGGGCAAGGCCCTCGGCCACAACGGGGCGCTCCCCCCCTACCTGGCCGCCTGGCTCGGCGACATCGTCTTCGGCACCGTCGGCGTGGTGATGATGGTCCGCGCCCAGCGCCGCTAGCTAACGCAGCGTTTGGAAAGCCGATCACTGCGTTGGCTGGGTCGCTCCTCGCTGCGGAGTATCTTGGCGATACGCCTCGCTCGTCGCTCCCTCGCACGGACCCGCTTGCGCGGGTACCTTGTCCTCGGCTTTCCAAACGCAGCCTAGGGACCGGGGTCGATCAGGTCGAACGCCCGGGCGATCGTGTCGAGCCCGGCGCACGGCTCGAGGTCGCGCGCGTAGGCGGGCCCCAGCGACACCAGGTGACGCGCCTGGGCGGCGCTCTCGACCAGCGCCCGCACCGCCGCGGCGCCGGCGGGCGCCAGCGCGCGGGCGAGCCGGGCGGCGGGGCCGTCGGGCACGCCGCCGTGGCCGGCGAGGCGCTCGAGCAGCAGGCCGGCGCAGGCGGCGTCCTCGAGGCTGAAGTCGCCGAGCTTGCCGGCGCAGACGATGGTCACCTCGGGCTCGTGGCGCACCGCCTCGACCGTCGCCGCGGCGTTGACGAAGGCGGCGAGCACGCGGCGCCGGGCCCTAGCGGCGGCGAGCATCGCCTGCGAGCCGTTGGTGGAGGCGAACGCCAGCGTGCGGCCCTGGACCCGCTCGGCGGTGTACTCGAAGGGCGAGTTGCCGAGGTCGAACCCCGGCACGATGCGCCCGTCCCGCTCGCCGCAGGCGAGCACGCCGGGCCGGACCGCGCGCAGCGCCAGCGCCTCGGCGGGCGTGGCGGTGGGGACGACGCCGCGGGCACCATGGGCGAAGGCGACGGTGAGCGTGGTGGTGGCGCGCAGCACGTCCACGATCACCGCACAGCCGCCGCGGACCACCGCGGCGGCGGGCGTGAGCGCCACCGCGACGCGCATGGCGGCCGCGCGCCCTATCCGGTCGTGGCCGGCTCCTTCTTGAGCAGGCCCTCGACGAAATGGGTGTCGATGTCCCCGCTCTGGAAGCGGGGGTCGCGCAGCGCCAGCTGATGGAACGGGATGGTGGTCTTGATGCCCTCGACAATGATCTCCTCGAGGGCGATCTCCATGCGCCGCAGCGCCTCCGGCCGGTCCTTCCCATAGGCGATCAGCTTGCCGATCATCGAGTCGTAGTGGGGCGGCACCGTGTAGCCGGCGTAGACGTGGCTGTCCACCCGCAGCCCGGGCCCGCCGGGCTTGTACCAGTAGGTGATCTTGCCCGGGCTGGGACGGAACCCGTGCTGGTGGTCCTCGGCGTTGATGCGGCACTCGATCGCGTGCCCGACCCACTCGACCTGGTCCTGGGCCAGCGACAGCGGCTCGCCGGCCGCCACGCGGATCTGCTCCTTGACCAGGTCGAGCCCGGTCACCTCCTCGGTGACCGGGTGTTCCACCTGGATGCGCGTGTTCATCTCCATGAAGTAGAAGGCGCCATCCTCGTCGAACAGGAACTCCATGGTGCCGGCGTTGAGGTAGCCGATCGCCTGGGCGCCCCGCACCGCCATCGCCCCGACCTTGCGGCGCTGCGCCTCGGAGAGGAACGGGCTCGGCGACTCCTCGATGAGCTTCTGATGGTTGCGCTGCACCGAGCACTCGCGCTCGCCCAGGTGGATCAGGTTGCCGTGCGCGTCGCCGAACAACTGGAACTCGACGTGGCGCGGCCGGCCGATGTACTTCTCGACGTACACCGCGTGGTTGCCGAACGCGGCCCCCGCCTCGGCCTGCGCGATCCCGAGCCCCAGGCGGAGCTGCTTCTCGTCGCCGGCGATGCGCATGCCGCGGCCGCCGCCGCCCGCCGCCGCCTTGATGATGACCGGATAGCCGATCTCGGCCGCCAGCGCCCGCGCCTCCTCGAAGTCGTTGAGCACCCCCGGGCTGCCCGGCACCACCGGCAGCCCCGCGTCGGCCATGGTGCGCCGGGCGATCGCCTTGTCGCCCATCTTGCGGATCATCTCGGGCGTCGGCCCGATGAAGGTGAACCCGCACGAGGCGCACACCTCGGCGAAGTGCGCGTTCTCGGAGAGGAAGCCGTAGCCGGGATGGATGGCGTCGGCGCCGGTGACCTCGGCCGCCGAGATGAGGCGCGGGACGTAGTTGTACGAGCGGGCGGGTGGGGCCGGGCCGATGCACACCGACTCGTCGGCGAGCCGGACGTGCAGGGACTCGCGGTCGGCTTCGCTGAACACGGCGACGGTGGCGATGCGGAGCTCGCGGCAGGCACGGATGACCCGCAGCGCGATCTCCCCACGGTTGGCGATCAGGACCTTGCGGAACACGGGACCGCTATTCGCGGCTGATCCAGTCGACGGCGGGCGTTTCCTCGCCGACCTTGCGGAGCCCGACGGTGGGATCGGCGACCTGGACCGCGCTGGCCTCGACCGCCTGCCAGGTCCGGTCCGAGGTGGCCGAGATGCCCTTGAGCTTGAGCGCGAATTCGTTCGGGTTGTTGCAGTTCCTGA
>VBPB01000311.1 GCA_005893365.1 Candidatus Eiseniibacteriota bacterium | reverse complement strand
AGCGCGCCGCGGCGGTCGGGGCGGTGATGCAGGCGGCGCGCGCGCGCGACCTCACCTCGGCGGGGGCGCTCACCACCGCCGCGAGCGCGCTCGCGGTCGCCAACACGCTCGGCGTCTTCGCCTACCACCCCGACACCTACGCCAACTTCACCTGCACGGTGCGCGCCCAAGACGCGAGCGGCTGGGTGGACCGCCACCGGCGCGACTGGCGCGCCCTCGACGTCCTAGGCCTCGGCACGACCGCGATCCGCAAGGCCGAAGGCTCGCGCGCGCCGGGCGAGGTGCCCCCCGGGCGCTACACGGTCGTGCTCGAGCCGGCCGCGGTCGCCGAGCTGGTCGCCTTCCTGGCCTGGCTCGGGCTCGGCGCCCAGAGCGAGCAGGAAGGCCGCTCGTTCCTCTCGGGACGGATGGGCGAGCGCATCACCGGCGCGGGCGTGACGGTGGTGGACGACGCCTTCGACCCGCGCTCGTTGGGCCGGCCCTTCGACTACGAGGGGACGCCGCGGCGGCGGGTGAGCCTGATCGAGGACGGCGTGGCCAGGGCGGTGGTGCACGACCGGCGCACCGCGCGCGCGGCCGGCGTGGAGAGCACCGGGCACGCGACCGCCCCGCCGGCGGTCGAGGGGCCGCTGCCCTACGATCTCGTGCTCGGCACCGGGACCGCTTCGCTCGAGGAGCTGATCGCCTCGACCGCGCGCGGCATCCTGGTCACCCGCTTCTGGTACAACCGCGTGGTGGACGCGCGCCGCACGCTGGTCACCGGCATGACCCGCGACGGCACCTTCCTGATCGAGGACGGGCGGATCGCGGGGGGCCTGCGCAACCTGCGCTTCAACGAGAGCGTGCTCGAGGTGTTGAGCCGGACCGAGGCCGCGGGCCGGGACGCCGAGCCGACCCAGTTCGACTACTCCGGCAACTGCGTCGTGGTGCCCGCCCGCTCGCGTGACCGGCGGCCCGCTCTCCCCCGCGGACGCCCCGCGCACCGCGGTCTCGGCCCTCTGGACCTTCCCCGCCATCCTGGGCAGCGCGTTCGTGGTCGCCTGGGGCGCCGAGGCGGCGCAGTTCTTCATCTCGCAGGGGATCGCGCTGGCGCTGCTCGCCTGGATCCAGGTGCTGCCCGAGTTCGCGGTCGAGGCGGTCATCGCCTGGCACCGCGACGTGCCGCTGATGACCGCCAACTTCACCGGCGCGCTGAGGCTCCTGACCGGCCTCGGCTGGCCGACCATCTGGGTGGTGTACGCGATCGCCCGCAGGCGGCGCGGCGAGCCCGGTTTCTGGGCCGGGATCGAACTCGACCCCGAGCACGCCGCCGAGGTGGTCGGGCTGCTGCCGACGCTGGTCTACTGGGCCGGGATCATCTACCGCGGCACGCTGGGCCTCATCGACGCCGCGATCCTGCTCGCCCTCTATGCCGGCTACCTGGTGGTGGTCAACCGCATCCCGCCCAAGGACCACGAGGAGCTCGAGGACGTGGCGGCCGCGGCGCGGATGCTGATCCGGCTCAACGGCTGGCCGCGCCGGCTGGCGATCGCCGGCATGTTCGTGGCGGGCGGTGCCGTGCTCTACCTGGTGGCCCCCCCGTTCCTCGCCAGCATGATCGGGCTCGCCACCGTGCTGGGCGTCTCGCAGTTCGTGTTCGTCCAGTGGGTGGCGCCGTTCCTCTCCGAGTTCCCCGAGTTCATGACCACGTCCTACTGGGCGCGCGGCCGCGGCAAGGCGGGCATGGCGCTCATGAACATGGTGTCGAGCAACGTCAACCAGTGGACGGTGCTGGCGGCGATGATCCCGATCGTCTACTCGCTCTCGCTCGGCCACCCGGCCCAAGTGCCGCTCGCCGGACATCGCACCGAGCTGGTGCTGACGCTGCTCCAGGGCACCCTCGGCATGGTGCTGCTCACCAACCTCAACTTCCAGGCCTACGAGGCGCTCGGCCTGCTGGCCCTCTGGTTCGCCCAGTTCTGCGTCCCGCACTGGCGCGAGGAGATCGCGGTGGTCTACGCGATCTGGCTGGCGATCGAGGTGGCCTCGGCGCTGTGGCGCCCGGGGCGGATGAAGGCGTTCGTCGTGTTCCCGGCGCTGTGGGCGATGGGCGGGAAGCGCAAGGGCGAGCGCGGGGACTGACCTTAGGCGCGCCGGCGCCGCTCACCCCCCGGTGATCCGCCGCTTGAGCGCCGCGGCCAGGCCCGTCACCGTGCTCAACTCCTCGACCTTGAGCACGCGCATCGCCGCGTAGCCGCTCGCGAGCGCGATCACCAGCCCGCCCGACACCTCGAGCGCCTCGCCCCCCCAGCCGCCACCCAGACGCGGGCCCGCCAGCTTGAGCGCCACCGCGCACAGGGCCGCGGCGATCCCCGCGGCCAGACCGACGCGCCAGAAGGTGTTCACGAGCCGTCGGCCCTCGAGCGGGCCGACGCGGCGCCGCAGGTACCAGGCCAGCTGGAGCAGATTGGTGATCGCGGTCGCCGAGGTGGCGAGTGCCAGCCCCGCGTGCTTGAGGCCGAGCGAGCGCAGCGGGCCGATGAAGAGCAGGTTGAGGCCGAGGTTGAGCCCCACCGAGACGAAGCTCGCCTGCACCGGCGTGCGCGTGTCGCCGAGCGCGTAGAAGGTGCGGGTCAGCACCCCGACGCCCGCGAACGCCGGCAGCCCGACGCAGTACATCCCCAGCGCCCACGCGGTCTGCTGGGTGTCGTGGGCGTGGAACCGCCCGTGCTGGTAGAGCAGCGCGATGACCGGCACCGCCATGACGCCGAGCCACAGCGCCGCCGGCACGGTGAGCAGCAGGACCAGCCGCAGCGTCGCCGACAGCGTGCGCTTGAGTGCCGGGAGGTCGTGGTCCACGGCCGCCCGGGCCAGCAGCGGCATGCTCACGGTGGCGAGCGCCACGCCGAAGACGCCGATCGGCAGCTGCATCAAGCGGAACGCGTACGAGAGCCACGAGACGCTCCCCTGCTCGAGCAGGCTCGCGATCAGCGTGCTCACGAACAGGTTGACCTGGGTGGCGGCGAGGCCGACCGCGGCCGGGGTCATGAGCAGCGCCACGCGCCGCACCCCCGGGTGGCCGGACGGCCACTCGGGCCGCAGGCGGAACCCCTTGCGCCCAAGTGCCGGGAGCTGGAAGGCGAACTGGCCGATGCCGCCGATCAGGACCCCCATCGCCATGGCCAGGATGGGCGGCTGGCCGAAGCGCTCCACCACCGGGATCAACGCGACCCCGAACACCACCATGCCCAGGTTGAGCATGGTCGGCGCCAGCGCCGGCACCGCGAACGAATCGCGGGCGTTGAGCATGCCCATGGCCGCGGCCGCCAGCGCCACCGCCGGCAGGAACGGCAGCATCACGCGGGTCAGCATGACCGTGAGGTCGAGCTTGCCGGGGATCGCGGCGAAGCCGGGCGCGAACACGCGCACCAGCAGCGGCGTCAGCCCGTAGCCCACGACGCAGATCGCCAGCAGCACCAGGAACAGCGTCGCCATCAGCTGGCGTCCCAGCGCCCAGGCCTCGTCGGCGCCGCGCTTCTGGTGGTACTCGGTGAAGATGGGCACGAACGCCGACGACATCGCGCCCTCGGCGAACAGGTCGCGCAGCAGGTTGGGGATGCGGAAGGCGACGTTGAACGCGTCGGTCGCGAAGCCGGCGCCGAACAGCGCCGCCATCACCTGCTCGCGCACCAGGCCGAGCACGCGCGACAGCATGGTCGCGGCCCCCACCACGCCGGCGCGCCGCGCCACCAGCCGTTCGTCGCTCACCGCGACCTCGCGCGTCTTGGACGCTCCGCGGAGCGCATGCTAGCGTGCGCCGGCATGTCCCCCTTCCAGGCGGCGCTCCTGGGCGCCGTCCAGGGCCTGACCGAGTTCCTGCCGATCTCGAGCAGCGCCCACCTCTACCTGATCCCGCGGTTGCTGGGCTGGCCGTACGCCGGGATGGCGTTCGACGTCGCCCTGCACTGGGGGACGCTGGCAGCCCTGGTCGCCGCGTTCTGGGGCGACTGGGTGGCGCTCGGTCGCGCGGCGCTCAAAGGAGCGCCGCAGGCGCGGCGCGCCGCGCGCGTGACGCTGCTCAAGATCGCCGTGGCGTCGGTGCCGGCGGCGGTCACCGGCCTGCTGCTCCGACACCTGGAGGCCCGGCTGCGCGCCCCGGCGATCCAGGCCGCCACCTTGGCGCTGTTCGGCTTCCTGTTGTGGTGGGTGGACCGCTCGGCGCCGCGGGGCGAGGCGACGCGCGACCCCGGGTGGCGCGCCTGTCTGGTGATGGGGACGGCCCAGTCGCTGTCGCTGGTCCCCGGCGTCTCGCGCTCGGGCATCACCATCACCACCGGGCGGGCGGCGGGCCTCGACCGGGTCTCGGCGGCGCGCTTCTCGTTCCTGCTCTCCACGCCGATCACCTTCGGGGCGGGGCTGCTCGAGATGCACCACCTCGGGCACGGCCTGTCGGCGGGGTCGGTCGCCATCGGCATCACCACCGCCGCCGTCACCGGGTTCTTCGCCATCCGTGGCCTCATCCGCTGGTTGGGCCGGGCGGGGTTCGGCGTGTTCTTCGCCTACCGTCTCGCGCTGGCCGCGCTGGTGGTGTTCAGTCTGCGTCGCTGACCTTG
>VBPB01000310.1 GCA_005893365.1 Candidatus Eiseniibacteriota bacterium | reverse complement strand
GCGGCCACCAAGAGTTCCTCCACGGTCGCTTCGATCAGAAACGGCGCCAGCAGCACCACCCCGCTCAGATGCAGCCGCCCCTCGGCGACCGCCTCGAAGATGACCGGGAAGCGCAGGGCGAGCCGGGCGGCCCGGATGCGCTTGTAGGCGATGTCCTCCGACATGTGCAGCGCGCCGACGCAGTAGGCGAACATCGAGGGATAACCGTCTGGGACGAAGAGCTTGCGAGCATCGAACTCGGCGATGTAGGCGAGCAGCTTGGCGGTCGT
>VBPB01000309.1 GCA_005893365.1 Candidatus Eiseniibacteriota bacterium | reverse complement strand
ACCTTGCGCGTCAGCGTGCGTCCCGCCGCCTGCAAGCGGAACAACAGCACGCCGGCCGGGGCATCGCGTCCATCGTCGGCGCGCCCGTCCCAGGTCAGCGAGCGCGGGCCGGCCGGAAGGGCGCTCCACCGCCAGGAACGGAGTCGGCGCCCGAGCATGTCGTAGATGTCGAAGGCCACGGGCCCCTCGGCCGGAAGCTCGAATTGGAATTCCACGCCGCCACCGGACGGGTTGGGCAGGGCGGGGGCGAGCCGCAGCTCGGTCGCGGGCCGCGGCGGCGGGGCGAGGACGTCGGACTCCACCGTCACGCGGGTCTCGGCCACGTTGTCGGTCCGGTCGAGTTCGAGGAAGCGGCCATCCGGATCCACGACCACCTTGATGGCATGGATGCCCGGCTTCCCGACCGCCCACGCCACCTGCGCCTCCTGCGACTGCGAGGGCTGGACCGCCACGGTGGCGGAGTCGAAGGCCACACCGTCGTCGTAGAAGACGACCTTCACGTCGCTCGCCGGATTGATGCCGGCGTTGCCCACGGTCGCCGAAACCAAGACCTCGTCACCGCTGTGGACCGGGCTCTGCGACAGGGTGGGAGGCGAGACGGCGGCGAGCACCGGGCGGACCAGGGTGATGACGGGAGAGGTCCAGGTCTCCCAGTGCTCGGGGTTGCCGGGGTTGCCGAGCGGCTTGAGGACGCTCACCTTGGCCACGTACTGCCCGTCGGGCTCGGTGAACCTGTGCCGGCCCCAGGTCGTCGTCCCGAGCCAGGGGAAGACGCTCTCGCCCTGGTCGCCGACGTTGCGCGGGTAGTCGCGGGCCAGGAACATCTGGTGCCAGGGGTGGCCGGCCGGGGCGGCGAAGATCTCGATCTTCAACTCCGAGGACGGGCGGTCGAGATGGAGCACGATGTCGGGGACATCGAGCCCCGTCATGTCGAAGGTCGCGCCGTGGGGCTGGCGCAGGAAGGCGCTGCCCATCTGGCGCGTGAGCGCCGGTGTGCCGAGGATGGTGGAGGTCAGCACCGGGGCGGCCTGATAGTCGCCCACGTACCCCGCGTAGGGAACCCGCAGCTCCCGCCGGCCGTCGTCGGGGGTGAGCACGATGTAGCCGCCGTAGAGGCTGCCCTCCGGAACGGCCGGGTCGACGGTGATGGTGGCCCGGACCTCCGCCTGGTGGCCGGCCGGGACGCGCACCGTCGTCGTCGCGAAGGAGACGCTGGCCCCGCCCTCCATCGTGGTCGGCGAAAACGTATCCGGCCCGGTGGCCAGCGCCGGCTGGTGGGACAACGTGAAGGTCACCTCGGCGGCGCCGTGGTTGGTGATGGTGAGCGTGCGCTCGGCGGGTCCCGATTCGCTCTCACCCAACTCGAGCTTCTCCGGCTCGACCTGCGCGGTGGCGAGGGCCGCCGCCGCGATGTCGAGCATGCCGGCGCCCTGCAGATGGACGACCTCGAACCCCGCGGGATCCCCCCGGTGGGCGCGCGGGCGGGCCGAGTTCATCAGCCGGGTGCGCACCTGGTGGGGGGAGAGTCCGGGATGGGCTTGCATCAGCAGCGCCGCGGCGCCGGCCACGTGGGGGGTCGCCATCGACGTGCCGCTGTAGCTCGTGTAGCCGCCCAGCTCCAGCGGGTAGGTGGAGGTGATGAAGCCGCCCGGGGCGCCCAGGTCGGGCTTGAGGCTCAGGTCGGGGGAGGGGCCGTAGGAGCTGAACGAGGAGACGAAGCCTCCGGTGAGCGCATTGGGCGTGGACGCGAGCGTCCAGGTCAGATCGACGGGTCCGGCCTCGAGCCGGCCGTCGAGCAGCTCGCCCCGCGCCATGGTGATCGCGACCACGGGGATGGTCAGACGCACGATGCCCTTGACCTCCGGTACGAAATCGCCCAGCTCGTTGTTGTAGAGCACGACCGCCACCGCCCCCGCGTCCTGCGCCGCGAGCGCCTTGGAGTACGACGAGCAGGTTCCGCGCCGGATCAGGGCCACCTTGCCGCTGAGGGTCCCCGGCGGGAGCGGGAGGCATGCGTCCGCGAGTGAATCGCGGCTGCCGGTCCGCGCCAGCGGGTAGGTGCCGGACAGCGGTGCCGGCAGCGAGCCGCCCGCGAGGATGTACGTGAAGACCCGCGTGTCGGAAGTGACCAGGAACGCGGGGGTGTTGAAGTGGGTGTTGTCGAAGGCCGCGACCCCGATGGCATCCCGGGCCACTCCCGGCGTGCTGGCGGCGTAGAGCCCCAGCCCGCCGCTGTTGCCCATCGCCGCGCACACCACCACCCCGCGCTTCACCAGGCGGTCGCAGGCCTTGGCCGTGGGCTCCGACGGCCACTTGAACGCGTTGCCGACGCTCAGATTGACCACCTGCATCCCATCGTCCAGGGCGCGCTCCATCGCCGCGATCAGCAGGTCCGAGGTGGTGTTGCCCTTGCAGCCGAAGACGCGGTAGACGCCGAGGACGCATCCGGGCGCGACCCCGGTCACCGCACCCTTGGCCGCGACGATCCCGGCGACGTGGGTGCCGTGCCCATAGCAGTCATCGGGATAGGGGTCGGGCGCCGGCGTGTTCACCCCGGTGTAGCGGTCCCCGACGAAGTCGTACCCGGCCACCACGCGCGCGGTGGGAAACACGCTGCTGTTGCGGCGCGGCACGCCATCCCCCCCCAAGTCCGGGTGGTCGTAGTCGGCCCCGGTGTCGATGATGCCGACCTTCACCCCGGCGCCCGTCAATCCGAGTTCCGAGTGCGCGATGTCGGCGCCGGTCATGGCGAGCGCGGTGAGGAGCTCGGGATCGAAGGTCTGTGGGGGCTCGGGGCTCTCCACGACCCGCGCGGGATAGATCTCGGCCACGCCCGGCAGGTCCCGCAGCTTGGCCACGTCGTCGGGATGGACCGCCACCGACATGCCGTTCCACAGGCCATGGAACGCCATGCGCTCCCGGGCCCGTACGCCGGCGCCTTCGGCGGCGGCGCGGAAGGTGGACTGCTCTGTCGGTCATGGGCGGGTTGGTGAACTCGACCATCCAGAGCTCGGAGCCGTCCTCGAGCCTCACCGCACCATCGTTCGCGCGCCCGACCGCCTGAGCCCCGGCGGCGGTGGCCACGAGGACCGCGAGCAGCGGGCCTAGGAACGCGGCGCGGGAGCGGCGGGTCATGGGTGAACCTCGAGGGGGAGCGCGGGGTCTCGGACGGGGGAGTCCATGTGCAATTCTACACCGTCGGGTCGGGAATGGGACATGCGCATCGGCGGCCGAGGTCGGCATGGCCCGCAGGGTGGGCCTGAAGCGCGGCCCCCGCGTCGTCGCCCGAGGCGAGGAACCGGCACCCCGCTCCAGGGGTAGCGCATGGTGCACGCCACCCGGCCGAGACCGCATGCCGCGGGTCCTTGACCGCCTCCGAAAGCGCCCCCTACACTCACGGATTCATGCGCACCACCTGCGGTTCCCTCGCGCTGCTGGCGGCGGTCGTGATGGTCTCGCCCGCCCCGGCGCGGGCCGCCCAGGCCGTCCGCCTGCTCGCCGCCGACGACCGGGGCGTCACCCTGCGGCTGGATGCCCCGCGCTACCGTCTCGCCGCCGGCGCGGACGGGCGCAGCCAGGTGATCGCGGCCGGGTTCCAGGCCATCGACGCCCCGGGCCGGCCGGCCATCCCGTTCGCCACCGCCCTGGTGGCGCTGCCGCCCGGGGCCAGCGCGGTGGCGACGCTGGTGGGTGCGGATGGCGAGGAGGAGCGCCCGGGTGTTCGGCTCGCCATCACCGGCCGGCCGGTCTCCCACGGCGATGGGCACGGCGGGGTCGAGCCCGGACGCGAGCCGGTGGCCGCGATCGTCGATGGCGCCTGGCCGGTGTCACCGGTCGAGGTGGGCGAGCCGTTCGTCTGGCGTCGCCAGCGGCTGGTGGCGGTGAGCCTGAGGCCGTTTCGTTACGACGAGGCGGAGCCGCCGTGCGGAGCGGGCGGCAAGCACTCGCCGGCCGTGGGGAGCCGGTGCTCGATGCCGCGGTGCTCAACCACGAGCAGGCCCTCGCCTGGCGTGAGGCCGCGCGGCCGGCCCGGCGCGGTGCCCTGGGCGCGGCGCCGTCCGGGCGCGTCCCGGGTCCCGCGCGCGCCAACGCCTTCGACGAGGACTTCCCCGAGGTCCGCGTGCGCATCGACACCACCGGCGTCTACGAGCTGGCCTACGACGACCTCTTCAATGTCGGCTACCCGGCGGGGATCAAGATCGACCAGGTGAGCGTTCATCGCCACGAGTTCGCCGAGGGCGCCATCCCCAGCTACCAGACGGTCGAGCTCGCCATCGACGTGGACGACGCCGACCACGACACGTTCTTCGGCTCGGGGGACCGCATCATCGTCTACGCCCAGAACTGGGCGGAGCGCGCGCGCGCCTCGGTGGCACAGCGCGTCTGGGGCGACGCCGAATGCGTCTTCGTCACCGCGGTGGCGGGGACCGGCCGGCGCATCCCGTCGCGGCCGGGGTGGCGGGATCAGACCGGGCTCACGCCGCTCGCCTCCTACCCGTGGCGCCAGCACTGGGAGAAGGACTACGTCTACAGCGGGTTCCCGGCCGACACGCTCACCGACCAGCTCCACTGGACCGGGATCACCGGTTTCTCGCCGCCGGCCGAGAGCCTGAGCTTCGAGACCAACCACCTCGACGTCACCCGGCCCGGGTCGTTCACGCTGAGCCTGGTGGGCCGGAACCCCTCGAGCCACACCGAGTGGGCGCAGATCCGCAACGGCCCGGGGGCGCTGTTCGACGTGATGGTCGGCGTCGCGTGGCTGGGCCTGGGGACCCTCAACACCACCGTGACGCTGCCCCCCGGCACCCTGAGCGAAGGCAACGTCAATCACCTCCGCCTGTGGGGGCAGGGCACCACCAGCACCTACGACTACGTCGGGCTCGACTCCTTCGAGGCCACGTACTGGCGCGCCTATCGCGCGCTGTTCGACTACCTGCCCTGCAACTCGGCGGACGGATCCGGGGAGATCCAGATCCACGCGACCGGCTTCTCCGATCCGGCGATGCAGGTCTACGACGTCTCCGACTCGCTCAACCCGGTGCGGCTCACCATCGACCCGGCGCACGTGCAGTCCCAGGGGCCGTTCGAATACTCCGTGGACTTCCAGGACCTGGTGGTCCCGGGCCAGACCCATCGCTACGTCGCCTTCCGCTATCCCAAGGGGCTCCCGCCCGAGGTCATGACGCGCGTCAACCGTCCGCAGACGCGGCTGTCCGAGCGCGGCGCGGGCGACTACCTGATGATCGTCCCCGAGGCGTTCCTGCCGGCCGTGGGGCCGCTCGTCACCAAGCGGCAGGAGGAGGGCCTCGACGTCGTGGTCGCCCCCTTCGAGACGGTCTGCGACGAGTTCAACGGCGGGCGCAAGTCCTCCTACGCGATCAAGCGCTTCGCGCGGTTCGCCTTCGAGAACTGGGACGCCCGCTGGGTGCTCCTGGTCGGCGACGGCAACCTGGATCCCCTGAATCGGACCGGCGATTCGAGCCCCGACTGGATCCCGGTGCAGCGGATCCTCGGCCCGGTCGGCATCGTCAACGGCAACGAGGCGGTCCCCTCCGACCCGTGGTACGGCTGCATGGGCGCCTGCGACATCAGTGGCCCCTCGCCCGCGGTCCCCGATCTCTACGTCGGCCGGCTGCCGGTCCAGACGCTCCAGGAGACGCAGGACCTGGTCCGCAAGCTGGTCGACTACGACGTGGTCTCGAACGACCAGACCTGGCGCAACCAGCTGCTGCTGTCGGCCGACGACGATTACTCGGACGCCAGCCTCCAGCCCGGCGGCGGCGGGCCGGCCATCTGCCGGCAGTCGTCGGAGCAGGTCTTCCGCGGCATCAGCGAGACCGTGGCCGCGACCATCGACTCGGCCGGGCTCCGGCGCACCGAGGTGGACCGGTTCTACCTGGCGGACCTGCTCGGGCGCATCGGCTGCACCGATCCCCAGGACCGCAACTGCACCTGCCGCGACCTGTTCACGGTCCAGGGGGCCACGCGCGGCCAGGGAGGGCCCACCGACCAGCTGGTGAACCGCCTCAACGCCGGCTGCCTGTGGTGGAACTTCCAGGGCCACGCCAACGCCGGCCAGCTCACCCACGAGGAGTGGATCGTCGACGACGACCGCGGCGACGACACCCAGCGGCTCATCAACGACGGCAAGCCGTTCCTGTTCTCGGCGTTCTCCTGCCACGCGAACGCGTTCGCGCGCCCCAACGACGTGCCGTTCGGGCTCGGCCCCGCGCTGGGCGAGGACCTGGTGCTGCGGCCGCGCGGCGGCGCCATCGCCAGCTGGGCCTCGAGCGGGTTCGAGATCCTGCCCGGCAGCAGCACCAGCCACATCAACGTCTCGCTCGCCGAGGCGATGTTCTCCGATCCGCCGCACACCGCGTCCTTCGACGGCCAGGGGGCGCGCGTCCTGCTGGGCGAGGCGATCGGGCTCGCGATCGCCCGCTACGTGCCGGGCGTCGCCTTCAATCAGAACGAGCGCGGGATCGGCCTCACCTACCAGCTGCTCGGCGACCCGGCGACGCGGTTCTCCCTGGGGCCGCCGCAGGCGATCGTGACCGCCAACGGCGATACGGTCATCAACGACCGGCCGGTGGCGCTGGCCCCGCCGCGCGACACGCTCCACCTGGAAGCCGATCTGGCCTCGAACGTCCGCATCGACGCCATCTCGCTCGAGAGCATCACCGGCACGATCCCGCCCACCGACTACACGCTGACGCTGGCGGACACCAGCGGCGGCCACCGCTACCACCTCTCGTACACCACACCGGTCCGCAGCCTGCGGTACACGATCCACGCCCAGGATCGCTACGGGCTCAAGAGCGACTTCAACCTGCTGTTCCCGTTCTTCAGCCAGTTGA
>VBPB01000308.1 GCA_005893365.1 Candidatus Eiseniibacteriota bacterium | reverse complement strand
ATGCTGCTCCCGTTCGCGTGGATGGTGTCGATCTCGCTCGCCCCGCAGGCCGGCGGCTCGTTCTTGAGAGCCCTCCGCGGCCCGTGGGGCATCGACCACTACCGCACGCTCTTCGCCGCCGCCGGCCTCGGCCGCTACCTCTTGAACAGCGCGCTGGTCGCCACCGCGGTGGTCACGCTCAACGTCACCACCGCGGCGCTGGTCGGCTACGCGCTGGGCCGCCGGCGCGTGCCCGGCGAGCGCTGGTGGACGCTCGGCATCGTGGCGACGCTCATGCTGCCCAAGCAGGTGCTGATGATCCCGCTCTACCTGGTGCTCGCGCGCATGCACCTGCTCGACACCTATGGTGCCCTCATCCTCCCGTTCGCGGTCGACGCCTTCAGCATCTTCCTGGTCCGGCAGTTCGTGGCCGCCCTGCCGCTCGAGCTGGAGGAGGCGGCACGCGTCGACGGCGCCTCGGACTGGCTCGTGTTCCATCGCGTGGTGCTGCCGCTGCTCAAGCCGGTGCTGGCGGTGGCGCTCATCTTCGTGGACTCGGACCGGCTGCGCACGCTGCCGGTGGGTCTGGCGCTGCTGTCGCAGACCGAGCACAGCGTCGACTGGGGGTTCCTGATGGCGGGCTCGACGGTGGCCTCGCTGCCCGTGCTCGCGGTCTTCCTGCTGTTCCAGCGCCGGATCCTCTCGGGGCTCCTGGCCGGGGCGGAAAAGTGACCGGCGCCGCGCGCCCGACGGTCGCCGCGCACGTCGACGCGCTGGCCGGCGTGCGCGACTACCTCGCGAAGCCGGACCACCTCGTGGTGGGCCTCATGACCGGCACGTCGGCCGACGCGGTGGACGCGGCCCTGGTGCGCTTCCATGGCCTCGGTCTCGCGAGCACGCATGAGCTCATCGCCTACCGCGAGAGCGCGCTCGAGGAGCCGTTGCGGCACGAGATCCTCGCGGTGGCGCAGGCCGCGACCCTGGCACCCGAGCGGCTGATGCGGCTCGATGCGGCGCTGGGCGAGCGCTACGCGGCCGCCGTGCTCGAGCTGCTGGCCGAGGCGCGGATCACGCCCGAGCGCGTGGACGCGATCGGCTGCCACGGGCAGACCGTGCGCCACCTGCCCCGGGGCGCGGGCGGGCTCGGGGCGCTCACGCTCCAGATCGGCTCGGCGGCGGTGCTGGCCGAGCGCACCGGCATCGCCGTCGTCTCCGACTTCCGCGCCCGCGACACCGCCGCGGGCGGCGAGGGGGCCCCACTGGTGCCGCTCGCCGACTGGTGGCTGTGCCGCTCCGAGCGGGAGTCGCGGGCGCTGCTCAATCTCGGCGGCATGGCGAACCTGACGTTCCTGCCGCGCGGCGGCCGGCTGAGCGACCTCGTGGCGTTCGACACCGGCCCCGGCAACGCGGTGATGGACGCGCTGGTGGCACACGACCCCGCCCGTGGCCTGCGCCGGGACGAAGGCGGGGCCATGGCGGCGCGCGGCCGCGTCTCGGAGGCCCTGCTCGCCGAGCTCTTGGCCGATCCGTTCTTCGCCCAGCCGCCCCCGCGCTCGACCGGCCGCGAGCGCTTCGGGGCGGCCTACGCCGCGCGCCTGCGCGCGCGCGGGGTAGCGCTCGGCCTCGGCGACCAAGACCTGCTGGCGACCGCGGTGGCACTGACCGCCGCCTCGGTGGCCGACGCCGTGACCCGGTTCCTCGGCCCCCGGGGCGGTGTCGAGGCCGTCTACGCGAGCGGGGGCGGGGTGCGCAACGCGACGCTCATGGCGGCCCTGGCGCAGCGGCTGGCACCGGCGCGGCTCGAGCGCGCGGAAGCCATCGGCGTCCCGGCCGACGGGAAGGAGGCGCTGGCCTTCGCGTTCCTGGCCCACCAGACGCTGTGCGGATGTCCCGGCAACGCGCCGGCGGCGACCGGCGCCGAGCGGCCGGTGGTGCTCGGCCACATCACGCCGGGGAGGATCGCGTGAGGCGGCCCCGCCGTATGCCGGGCGCGCGCGCGCCGTGGTTCGCCCGCCGCCCGAGGCGCCGGCTGTTCCTCGCGGCGCTGGCGCTGGCCGGGCTCGCCGCCTCGTGCGCCCTGCCCCCCGCGCCCGTCCCGACGCCCACGCCGCCCGCCCCCGCGCCCGCGGAGACCACCGCCACGCCGGTGCCGCCCGTGCCGGCGCCCCCGGTGCCCGAGGTGCCGGTGCGCGGCGACGAGCCGTGGATCAGCATCGGCCTCGCGGTCGATTTCAGCGGCGTGGTGGTCGAGACCGAGGGGACGGCGGTGGTGGAGGGCGGGGGCCGGCACGCGCTCACGGCCGGCGACCGGCTGGCCGTGACGCTCGAAGCCGGGCACGTGTTGGCGCGCGTGCTCTCGGGCGGCACGCACTGGCGGGCGCGGGTCGCGGCCTCGGAGACGCTGTGGATCACGCCCGAGTCGCAGACGGCGCTGCGCTGGAACGGCCGGCGCTGGCGCGGGCAGTTCAAGATGTTCCTCAACCCCCGCGGCCGGTTGACGCTCGCGACCCGGCTGCCGCTCGAGACCTACCTGGTCGGCGTGGTGCCGGGCGAGATCGGCGCCCTGGGCGAGGATCTGCTCGAGGCCGGGCGGGCCCAGGCGATCGCGGCGCGCAGCTACACGCTCTTCTATCGCGGCCGGCGCGGGCCCGAGGGCTTCGATCTCTACGGGACGGTCGAGGATCAGCTCTACGGCTCGCTCGAGGCCGAGCGCCCGCTCGCGACGCGCTGCGTCGAGAGCACGGCCGGGACGGTGGCGCTCTCGTCCGGACAGCCGATCCGCGCCAACTACTGCTCGACCTGCGGCGGCATCACCGCCGAGGTGTGGGAGGCCTGGCCGGCCGACCCGCTGCCCTACCTGGTGAGCCACCGTGACGGGGGAGGTGCCGCCCCGCGGGACACGGCGCGCGACTACTGCGCCGCCTCGCCGCACTTCCGCTGGCGCGAGGAATGGACGGCCGCCGAGTTCCTGGCCGACGTGGCGCGCTTCGCCCCCCAGTACGGCGTCCCCCTGCCGTCCTCGCGGCTGGGACGGCTCCTGGACGTGCGCGTCGCGACGCGCTCGCGCTCGGGCCGCGTCTGGCGGCTGATCGTCCAGACGGCGGCCGGGGACGTCACCGTCCCGGCCTGGTCGCTCCGCCAGGTGCTGCGCCGGCCGGGCAACCCCGACGCCATCTTGCGCTCGAACCTGTTCAAGATCGAGCCGCGGCGCGACGCCCGGACCGGGAACGTGCTGGGCGTGGTCGCCAGCGGCGCGGGCGCGACCCCCGGACCGGGAGCGTGCTGAGCGTCGTCGCCAGTGGCGCCGGCTCGGGGCATGGCGTCGGGCTCTGCCAGACCGGGGCCCTCGGGATGGCGCGCCGGGGCCGTGCTGCCGAGGACATCATCCGCCACTACTACCGCGGCGTGGACGTGAAGCGCCTCTACTAATAACGGGCGCCCGGTTCATTGACACCCCCTGGAGCGGCCGCTATTCTGCGGCGGCTTCGAACGCCACATGCGGGTCTTCGGCCCGCGGCGTCCCCGCGGGGTTGTAGTTCAGTTGGTTAGAACGCCTGCCTGTCACGCAGGAGGTCGCGGGTTCGAGTCCCGTCAACCCCGCCATCACCTCATCCACCCCGTGCGAACCCCGGGGTCGGCCCCCCCGGGAGGGCCCCGCCCGCCCGGCGCAACGACCCCCCTGAGCGCCGGCGCCCGGCGCCCGTAAGCGGCTGGCGGACCGTCCGATTTCCTATTGACGAGGGGGGGGTCCTCCGTATACTGCCGATGCTTTTTCACGAGCGGCGCATCGTCCGATGCGAGCGTGCATCCCAACCCGCGTCACCGGGCCGCCGTGCGACAGGGGATCCGTGTCCACGACGCGCGAGGCGCGCGTCAGCCAGAATGAACCCGAGGTTGCCATGAAGAGGAAGAAGGGAGTCCCGGGCGAGGACTTCGGCGGACTGCCGGACGACGAGCTGGACGATCTTGACGACGAGGAAGGCGAGGAGGACGAGGACCTCTACGACGACGACGAGGAACTCGAGGACGACGAGGAAGGCTTCGACGACGAGTACGACGAGGAAGAGTACGACGAGGACGAGCTGGACGAAGTCGAGGACGAGGAGGACGAGGAGCGCTGACCCTAAGGGCGCGCGCCCGGATGGTGTGACCCACGGCCTGCTGACGGCGGGCCACGCAGGTCGTCCCGAGGATCACGGGCCCTGGCCGGCACGCCGGCTCAGGGCCCATCGTGTCTCGAAGGAGCTTCCCCCATGCGCACCCCAGACTGGCCGACCGGGCTGCCGAACAACTTCGGCGGGCTCGACCAGGCGTTCAGCGAGCTCGGCACCGCCCGGGCGGTCGTGCTGCCCGTGCCCTACGACTTCACCACCACCTACCAGGGCGGCACGCGCTCGGGGCCGCGCGCCATCCTGGCTGCCTCCCAGAATATGGAGCTGTGGGACGAGGAGGTGGGGCCGATCTACCGGAGCGGCATCCACACGATGCCCGAGCTGGAGCCGGCCGCCGAGGGGCCCGAGGCGATGGTGGCGCGCGTCGAGCGCGCGGTGACTTGGATCCTCGAGCAGGGCAAGCTGCCGGCGATCCTGGGTGGGGAGCACAGCATCACGGCCGGCGCCGTGCGGGCGGCGGTGCGTCGCCACCCACGGCTCTCGGTGCTGCAGATCGACGCCCACGGCGACATGCGCGACACCTATCTGGGCACGCCGCACAGCCACGCCTGCGTCATGCGGCGCGTGCGCGAGCAGGTGCCCGCGGCCTCGGTCGGCATCCGCTCGATGAGCGAGGAGGAGGCCGAGCATCTCGAGCGCCACCCCGTGCCGCTCTCGAGCGTGCGCCGCTTCCGCGCTCTGCAGGGCCGCTGGGACCCCATCCTCGCCGCCCTCACCGACGAGGTGTTCGTCACCTTCGACTTGGACGGCCTGGACCCATCGATCCTGCCCGCCACCGGCACGCCCGAGCCGGGCGGCCTCGACTGGTACGAGGCCGTGGACCTGCTGCGCGCGGTCTCGCAGCGCGCGCGCATCGTCGGGTTCGACGTGGTGGAGCTGGCCCCGCTCCCGGGGCAGGTCGCGTCCGACTTCCTCGCCGCCCGGCTGGTCTACCGGCTGATCGGCTTAGCGCTGCGCCTGGCCCAGGGCGGCGCGGACGCCGCCGCATCGGCTGCGGCATCCGACGCCACGCGACATCCGGCCCGGGCCTGAGCGTCGCTTGAGCTCCGCGCCGCGCCTGGTGCTCAAGAAGAACCAGGACCGCCGCCTGCGCGCCGGGCACCCCTGGGTCTTCAGCAACGAGGTGGCCGAGGCGGAGGGCGCCCCCAAGGACGGCGACCTGGTCGAGGTGGCCGACTTCCGCGGCGCGTTCCTCGGGCGCGCCTACTACAACCGCCGCAGCTTGATCTGCGCGCGCATCGTGACGCGCGGCCGCGACGAGGTGGACGAGGGGTTCTTCGTGCGGCGGCTGGAGCGCGCGGTGGCCCTGCGTGAGACGCTCTATCCCGGCGCCGCGGCGGTGCGGCTCGTCTACGGCGAATCGGATCAGCTGCCCGGCCTGGTGATCGACCGCTACGGCGAATACCTGGCCGTGCAGGTGCTGACGCTCGGGATGGAGAGCCGCGCCGAGCTGGTCCGCGCGGCGATCGAGCGGGTACTGCGTCCGCGCGGCGTCATGCGCATCGCCGACTCGGCGCTGCGGGCGTTGGAGGGCCTGCCGCTCGAGCGCGGCGTCTGGTGGGGCGAGGTCCCGGAGCGGATCGAGGTCGTCGTCGGCGGCTTCACCCTCGAGGTCGACCTCCATCGGGGACAGAAGACCGGGCTCTACCTGGACCAGCGCGAGAACCGGCGCCTCGCCGAGGCGCGCGCCCAGGGCCAGCGCGTGCTCGACCTCTACTGCTACCAGGGCGAGTGGGCCCTCCACGCCGCACGCGGCGGTGCCGAGGAGGTGCTGGCGGTCGACTCGTCGGCGCCGGCGCTCGAGGTGGCGGCCCGCAACGCCTCACGGAACGGCCTCGGCGAGCGCATCCGCTTCCGGCAGGGGGACTGCTTCGACATCGTGCGCGAGCTGGAGCGCAAGGGCGAGCGCTTCGGGCTCGTGATCCTCGACCCGCCGGCGCTCATCAAGTCGCGCAGCCATCTGGCCGGCGGGGCGCGCGCCTACCGCGAGATCAACCGCGCGGCGATGGGGCTGCTGAGCGAGGGCGGCACGCTGCTCTCGTGCTCGTGCAGCCACCACCTCGAGGACCCGCTCTTCCGCCAGGTGCTGCTCGAGGCCGCCCGGGCCGCCCGCCGCGTGTTCCGCGTGACCGGCTGGACCGCCGAGGCGCCCGACCATCCGCAGCTGCTCGCGGTGCCGGAGACGCATTACCTCAAGTGCGCGATGCTGCAGGCGCTGTAGGCCTGGTCGAGGTCGAGTCCGGGGCTGGCGATGCGTGCGCGAGGGTTGGGAGCCGGCCGCTTTGCAATTGCTTGAACTGGCCGCGCGGCCAGTTGTGATCTGCCGCGCCGGCCCGACTATCCCCGGGGAGAGTTGTTCGGTGAGCGTGCCAACTGTCCCCGGGGACAGTTGGGGCAGGCGGGCGTCCCAACGATCCCCGGCGATCGTCGCTCCACCGGCGTGCCAACTATCTCTGGGGATAGTTGCGGGGTGGTCGCGGCGGATGGATGACCTCTGCAGGCTGTCAGCGCCGCGAGCGGCGCAGGGGCGCGCCTGGCGACGCCAAGGCCATCGTGGGTCTCTCCCT
>VBPB01000056.1:6107-18827 GCA_005893365.1 Candidatus Eiseniibacteriota bacterium | reverse complement strand
ATGGGGAGGCCGGTGGCGCAACGAGTCCACTTTCCGGAGCCAGACGAGCATCGCGTCCGGTTCGGATCACCGTAGCGCTACCACACGAGCCGGGGTCCCCGATCCTTTGGCTGACCCCGCGCCGCGCGATGTCCAGCCCTCGTCATGCCAACTGGCCGCGCGGCCAGTCGACCGTTGACGGTGCCGACAACGGCATTGACAGCGTCGAGTCGATGGCGCTCCGCGCCACCGACGCGTGGACGCCTCGCGCCCACCTGCTGAAGCGCGCCTACAGCGGCGGATTCCCGTGCTTCTTGAACGGCAGGCTCTGGCGCTTGTGACGCAGCATCTCGAGGGCGGCGATGAGCTTGGGGCGGGTGTCCTGCGGCTCGATCACGTCGTCCAGGTAGCCGAGCTCGGCGGCGATCCAGGGGCTCGCGAACTTCTCGTTGTACTCGGCCACCCGGCGCTTGCGCTCGGCGGCCTTGTCGGCGGCGCGGGCGATCTCCTCGCGGTAGAGGATGTTGACCGCGCCCTCGGCCCCCATCACCGCCATCTCGGCGCTCGGCCAGGCGACGTTGTAGTCGCCGCGGATGTGCTTGCTCGACATGACGTCGTAGGCGCCGCCGTAGGCCTTGCGCACCACCACCGTGAGCTTGGGCACGGTGGCCTCGCAGTAGGCGTAGAGCAGCTTGGCGCCGTGGCGGATGATCCCGCCCCACTCCTGACGCGTGCCCGGGAGGAACCCCGGGACGTCCTCGAAGGTGACCAGCGGGATGTTGAAGGCGTCGCAGAACCGCACGAACCGGGCGCCCTTGACCGAGGAGTCGATGTCGAGCACGCCCGCCAATACTTGAGGCTGGTTGCCGACGATGCCGACCGGCGTGCCGTTCAGCCGCGCGAAGCCGACGATCAGGTTCTGGGCGAAGTGCTCGTGCACCTCGAAGAAGTCGCCGTCGTCCACGATCCGCCGCACCAGGTCCTTCATGTCGTACGGGCGGTCGGCGGACTCGGGCACGAAGGTGGCGAGGCCCAAGTCGCGCCGCTCGATCGGATCGGTTGACACCCGCCGGGGCGGCTCGCTGGCATTGTTGGCCGGCAGGAACCCCAGCAGCCGCTGGATGTGGCGGATGCAGTCGGCGTCGTCGCGCACGGCGAAGTGGGCGACCCCGCTCTTGGTGTTGTGGGTCATCGCCCCGCCCAGGTCCTCGAAGCTCACCTCCTCGGAGGTGACCGCCTTGATGACCTCGGGACCGGTCACGAACATGTGGCTCGTGCCTTCGACCATGATGGTGAAGTCGGTGATGGCGGGGGAGTAGACCGCCCCGCCGGCGCACGGGCCCATGATGGCCGAGATCTGCGGCACCACGCCCGAGGCCAGGGTGTTGCGCAGGAACACGTCGGCGTAAGCACCCAGCGAGAGCACGCCCTCCTGGATGCGGGCACCGCCCGAGTCGTTGAGGCCCACGACCGGGGCGCCGTTGTCCATGGCCAGGTCCATGATGGCGCAGATCTTCTTGGCGTTGGCCTCGCTCATGGTGCCACCGAACACGGTGAAGTCCTGGGCGAAGCAGTAGAGGAGCCGTCCGTCCACGGTGCCCCAGCCCGCCACGACGCCGTCGCCGACCGGGCGGCGCTGGTCCATCCCGAAGTCCTGGCTGCGGTGCGTGACGAAGGTGCCGATCTCGACGAACGAGCCGGGATCGAGCAGCAACTCCAGGCGCTCGCGGGCGGTGAGGCAGCCCTTCTCGTGCATCTTGGCGACGCGTTCGGGCCCGCCGCCGGCGAGCGCCTGCTCGCCGCGGCGCCGAAGCTCGGCTAGCCGCTCCTTGTGATCCAACGGGGCCTCCCGGCTGGGGTCTGGCGCGGGAGGGTAGGGACGGGGCGGTGGGGGGTCAAGGCGGTGCGGTCGACGCAGCGGGAGCGGCGAGGGCCAGGGCTCCCGGCGGGTCACTCGGCCCCGCATCCTGCGGGGCCGAGTTCTATCGAGGGCGAGCTCCGCCGTCCCTGGCTCCCGCTCGCCCTCGACGCCCCGCCGGGAGCCCTGGCCCTCGCCGCTCCCGCCCTCGGGCGCCGGGAAGGCGCCGCACCTGCTATCCTCGGGCATCATGTCCAAGCCCGCGCTCCATCACATCGCCTGGTCCAAGGTCGAGCCTGCGCGTCACCGCCATAGCCTGGCGGAGAGCGGCGTGGATGCGCCCGACCTCGAGGCCATGGGCCTGCCGAGCCGGGCGGGGCTGCCGGCGGCGGGGTACGCGCTCCAGCCGGAGCTCGAGCGCGTCTTGGGCGCGCGCTGGGGGGCGCCCGGCGGGCGGGTGCTGCTGGCCTCGGGCGGCAGCGAGGCGAACGCGCTGGTCGTGGCCGCCCTGCTGGAGCGCGGCGACGAGATCCTGGTCGAGTCGCCGGGCTACGAGCCGCACCGGGAAGTGCCGCGGCTCTTCGACATCACCGTGCGGCGGTTCGACCGGCGGCCGGGGGCGGGCACGGCCCTGGCCGAGGCGGTCGAGGCGGCGCTGACGCCCGCCACGCGCATGGTGGTCCTCACCCACCTCCACAATCCCACCGGCGAGCCGCTCGCGCCCGAGTCGGCGGCAGCACTCACCGCGCTGGCCGAGCGCCGGGGCGTGTGGCTCCTGTGCGACGAGATCTTCCGCGACGCCGACTTGGGGCCGCTCGGCACCTACGCGGCGCTGGGGCCCAAGTGGGTCGCCACCTCGTCGCTCACCAAGGTCTACGGGCTGGGCGGGCTCCGCCTCGGCTGGATCGCCGGGAGCGAGGAGGTCCTGGCCCGCTGTGCCGCGGTGCAGAACGGCCTCTCGGTCTCGCCCGCCTTGCCGAGCATCGCGCTGGCCCTCGAGCTGGCGCCGCATCTCGACACGCTGCGCGCGCGCACGCAGCGGATGTTGAGCGCCAACCATGCGCGCTGGAACGCGCAGGTGGCGGGCGGCGTGCCGTTCTCGGTCCCGGTCCCGGTACGGGGGACCACGACCTGGGTGCTGTTCCCGCGCGACGGAGACGGGGACGCCTTCGCGGCGCTCGCCTCCGAACGCTTCTCCCTGGCCCTGACCCCGGGACGGTTCTTCGGCGTGCCGCGCGGTCTGCGCATCGGCCTGGCCGCCGAGCCGGCCCGGTGTACTGCCGCCCTCGACGCCTTCGCGCGGGCCCTCGCCGCCTTCACGGCCGGCGAGCCCGTCCAGGAGAACGCATGACCGACCCGGACATCCTCCAGCGCATCCAGACCGACATGACCGCCGCCATGAAGGCCAAGGACGCGGCGACCCTGAGCACGCTCCGCATGCTCAAGACCGCGCTCATGGAGGCCAAGACCAAGAAGCCCAAGGACGAGGGGCTCTCGGCCGACGAGGCGATCGACGTGATCCAGCGCTACGCGCGCAAGCGCCGCGAGTCGATCGAGGAGTTCAAGAAGCTCGGGCGCGAGGACCTGGTGGCCAGCGAGGAGCAGGAGATCCAGGTGACCGCGCGCTACCTGCCGCAGGGCCTGAGCGAGGACGAGGTGCGCGTGCTGGTGCGCGAGGCGGTGGCGGCGACCGGGGCCGCGGGCCCCAAGGACATGGGCAAGGTGATCGGGGCCGTGATGGCGAAGGCGCGCGGCAAGGTCGAAGGCGGCACGGTCTCGCGGCTGGCGAAGGACCTGCTCGGCGGCTGAGGCCGCCTCAGTGCGGGAGGGAGTCCGCCGCGGCGGCGCTGTCCGGGGGTGCGGCGGTCGTCTCCGGCCCGGGTGCGGTCGTGTCGGGGTGACGCGCGAACGGGTTCCACTCCCAGGCCGGGGCCGCCGGCGCCTGGCCGGTCGCGACCCGGTACTCCGCCTCGGTCAGCTGGCCGCGCCGCCACATGCGGGTGAGGATCATGCGCGCGCGCCGCTCGATGCGCCGCACCGGATGCGCGGGGTCGAAGCGGCGCGGATTGATGATCACCGCCGCCAGCAGCGCCGCCTGCCGGGCGTCGAGCGCATCCGCCGGCACGCCGAAGTGCCGCTCGGCCGCCGCCTCGATGCCGTACACGCCGTCGCCCCACTCGATGAGGTTGAGGTAGAGCTCGAAGATCCGGCGCTTGGTGAGGGCGCGCTCCAGCCGCCCGGCGATCATCATCTCGCGCAGCTTGCGGGTCAGCGTCCGCTCGCTGCCCAGGTAGAGGTTCTTCGCCAGCTGCTGGGTGATGGTGCTGCCTCCGCGCACGAGGCGGCCCGCCTCCAGGTTGCGGCGGACCGAGGCGCGGATCTCGTTCCAGTCGAGCCCCCCGTGGCTGAAGAACGCGTCGTCCTCGGCGATCAGCACCGCCCGGCGCAGCACCGGCGGGATGCTCTCGTAGGGGAGCCAGCGCTGGTCCACGCGGGCGGACCGTCCGGCCACGCGCGCCTCCTCGAGACGCTGGCGCATCAGTGCGGTGCGTGCCGGGACGCGGCGGGCGAGCGGAGTCACGTCCGGGAGCGCGGCGCCGGCCCGCGTCACCATCGCCGCCCCGGCCAGCACGAGCAGCAGGGCGAGGACTCCGATCAGGACGCGCGTCATCGCCGGCGTGGGACCAGGGCCCGCGGCTCCGCCGGACTCAGGACTGCGCGCGCGGTCCCACCACCACGGCGGTCATGTCGTCGCCCTGCCCCGCGCTGCCGCGGAACTTCTCGACGTCACGCAGCAGGCAGCCGATGACCTCGCCCGAGGCGAGCGTGCAGCAGGTCTGCCACAGGCTGCGCAGGCGATCCTCGCCGAAGAACTCGCCGCGCGTGTCGGCGGCCTCGGAGATGCCGTCGCTGTAGAGCAGCAGGGCGTCGCCGGGGCCGAACGCGGTCTCGCCGCGCTCGTAGTCCGCCGACTCGAACAGCCCGAGCAGCAGGCCGCCCGCTTTCAGTTCTTCGATCGAGCCGTCGGCGCGGCGCAGCATCGGGGGATTGTGGCCGGCGTTGGTGTAGCGCAGGACGCCATGCTGGTAGTCCACCTCGCCGTAGAAGAGCGTGATGAACTTGCCGCCGGAGGCCGAGCGGGCGACGCTGCGGTTGACCATGGTCATGGCCTCGGTGAGCTCGCGGTCGCCGTTGCAGAAGGCGCGCAGCGAGGCCTGCACGTTAGACATCAGCAGTGCGGCCGGCACGCCCTTGCCGGACACGTCGGCGATGGTGACGCCGAAGCGGTCGCCCCCGAGCGGGAAGTAGTCGTAGTAGTCGCCGCCGACCTGTCGCGCCGGGACGACCTTGCCGTGCACCTCCCAGGGCCCGCCGGTGAGCGGCTTCGACGGCACCAGGCTCATCTGGATGTCCCGCGCCAGACTCAACTCGGTCTCCATCCGCTTGTTCTCGGCCTCGAGCCGCTTCTTCTCTTCGGCCTCGACCCGCAGCCGCGCCTGCTCGATGACGCCCGCCGAGTTGGTCGCGACGATGGTCAGGAGCTGGATCTCATCGGCGGTCCATTGCCGGCCGGGCGAGCGGTTGGTCACGGCCAGCATGCCGATGATGCGGTTCTCGACCCGCAGCGGCACCGCCAGCACGGCGCGCACCCGGCTCTGGGTGCGGCGCAGGGCGGGGAAGCGCTCGTCGTCGAGCAGGTCGTGCGAGGCGAGCGCACCGCCCTTGACCATCAGGTAGCCCATGACGCTCATCACCACCGGCGCCTCCCACGATCCCGACTCGAGTCCGGGCTGATGCTGCCGGATGAGGGTCTTGGCCGTGGGCGGGCCGGTGTCGGGGCCGGAGAGCTTGATGGACCCCTCGTCGGCGGACATCATGCCGGTGGTCTTCTGGACGATCCAGTCGAGGATCGGCCGCATCTCGGTGTTCGAGGCCACGACGCGGCAGAGCTCGGCCAGGAAGCTGAGCTCGGCCTGCAGGATCTGCTGATGGGTAGGCGCGGCGGTGGGGATCGAGGATTCGGACATGGGCGGCGCTCCGCGGCGGTCGAGGTTGGGCTGCGTCGCATGAGTGTAGGCGGGGGCTCCCGCCGGCACAATAGCCATCGCCCGAAGCGCTTCGGCTTGTCCATCCCGGGACCCCTCCCTATACTGCGGCACCGTTGAGCCCGCCGGCATCCTCTCGCGACCCGGGAGACCAGAGCCCGCATGAGCACGACCACCGACGCGACCTATCGGAACCTCCTCACCGAGCGTCGGGGAGCCGTGACCGTCCTCACGGTGCATCGCCCCGACGTGCTCAACGCGCTCAACCGCGAGACGCTGGGCGAACTCGAGCGCTGCGCGCGCGCGTTCCGGGACGATCCCGGGCAGGGGGCCTTGATCGTCACCGGGAGCGGCGAGAAGAGCTTCGTCTCGGGCGCCGACATCCAGGAGCTGGCCGTGCTGGATCCGCGCGGCGCCGAGGCGATCTCGCGGCTCGGCCAGCGCGTGTTCGACCTGCTGGAGCAGGCGGGGAAGCCGGTCATCGCCGCCGTCAACGGCTACGCCTTCGGCGGCGGCTGCGAGCTGGCGCTCGCCTGCCACCTGCGGCTGGCCTCCGACAACGCCGTGATGGGCCTGCCCGAGGTGGGCCTGGGCATCATCCCGGGCTACGGCGGCACGCAGCGGCTGCCGCGGCTGATCGGCAAGGGCCGGGCGCTGGAGCTGATCTTGACCGGGCGGCGCGTCAAGGCCGACGAGGCGGAGCGCATGGGCCTGGTCAACCGCGTCGTGCCGCGCGCGGAGCTGCTGGGCGAGGCGGAGAAGCTGGCGCAGGCGATCCTCGAGAACGGCCCGCTCGCGGTGAGCGCCGCCCTGGAGGCGGTCCACCGCGGCCTGCCGCTCGGGCTCGACGATGGCCAGCGGTTGGAGAGCGGCCTGTTCGGCCTGCTCGCCGCGAGCCAGGACATGCACGAGGGCATGAAGGCCTTCCTCGAGAAGCGCCCGGCGCGCTTCGAGCGCCGGTAGCCCCGTGGTCTCGGGAGGCGCGTTCCAGGACGTGATCGCCATGCTGGTCTCGACCGCGCTCGGCACCGCCGTCGGCTGGGAGCGGCAGATCGGCCGCAAGCCGGCGGGGCTGCGCACCCACACGCTGGTCTGCATGGGCTCGACGCTCTTCGTCCTGCTCACCGTGCACGCCTCGCGCGATTTCGGCGGCGGCAACGTGGACCCCACGCGCATCATCCACGGCGTGGTGACGGGGGTGGGGTTCCTGGGCGCCGGCAGCATCATGCGCCAGGAGGGGTTCGTCCACGGCCTCACGACCGCCGCCAGCGTATGGATGGTGGCGGCGATCGGCGTGGCGGTCGGCGTGCACGCCTGGAGCCTGGCGGTGACGGGCACGGTGCTCGCGCTGGTGGTGCTCGAGGGCTATCGGCTCGTCGAGCGCTGGCTCTCCCCGGCCGGCGAGGGGCACGAGCGCTAGACGCGTTCAGCGCGGGACCGGGGCGTCCTCCAGGGCGGCCAGGACCAGGTCGCCGACCTGCGAGGTCGAGAGCCCCGAGTCGCTCGAGAGCGACGGGATGCGCTTCGAGCGCAGCAGCCCGGCCACCGTCTCCTCGATCCGGGTGGCGGCGCGGGCCTCGCCCAGGTAGTCGAGCAGCATGCTCACCGCCATGATGGTGGCGACCGGGTTGGCCACGTTCTTCCCCGCGTACTTGGGCGCCGAGCCGTGGATGGGTTCGAACAGGCTGACGCGCCCGGGATGGATGTTGCCGCTGGCCGCCACGCCGAGCCCGCCCTGGATCATGGCCGCCAGGTCGGTGAGGATGTCGCCGAACATGTTGCTGGTGACGACCGTGTCGAACCACTCGGGGTTCTTGACGCACCACATGGTCGCGGCGTCGATGTAGGCGTGCTCGCGGGCGATGTCGGGGTACTCGCGCCCCACCTCCTCGAACACGCGGGTCCACAGGTCCATCGCCCGCACCGCGTTCGCCTTGTCGACCAGCGTCAGCTTCTTGCCCTTGGCGCGCCGGCGCGCCAGGTCGAAGGCGTAGCGCACCACGCGCTCGGTGCCCTTGCGCGTGAACAGGATCTCCTGGGTGGCGATCTCGTCGGGCGTGCCCTTCTTGAAGTGGCCGTACATCCCGGCGTAGGCGTCCTCGGTGTTCTCGCGCACCACCACGAAGTCCACGTCCTCCGGCCGCTTGTCCTTGAGCGGGCAGAGGTGCTCGGCGTAGAGCTTGACCGGGCGCAGGTTGACGAACAGGTCGAGCCCGAAGCGCAGGCGGGCGATGATGCCGAACTCGAGGTAGCCGACCGCGATGCGCGGATCCCCGATCGCGCCGAGCAGGATGGCGTCGTGGCCCTTGATCTCGTCGAATGCCGCGTCGGGGAGGACCTCCTGGGTCTTGAGGTAGTGCTCGGCGCCGAACGGGTAGCGCGTGAGCCGCACCGCGAAGCCCTCCACGGCCGCCACGCGCTCCAGCACGCGCAGCCCCTCGCGCACCACCTCCGGGCCGATGCCGTCCCCCGGGATCACCGCGATCGCATGCGTCCTGGTCACGAAGCCTCTCCTTTGGGTCGTGCGCCACCTGGGCCGGGCCCGCGCGGTCCAAGGCGCGCCGCCCGGGGGGCGCGGGTCAAGGGACGCGCGTCTCGTCCAGGGCCGCCAGCACCGCCCCGATCTCCGCCTCCGTCAGCACCCGGTTGACGCTCTTCGCCCGCTGGAACACCGCCTGCACGCGCTCGGGGGTCGGCGCGATCGCGTGGCGCTCGAGCCAGTACAGCACATTGCTCTCGCCGCTCATCGGGCCCACCTCGATCCCCTGCCGGCGACCGACCAGGCTAGCCGGCACGCCCGAGTAGATCCGGTCGGCGAGCCAGGCGTGCCCCTTCTTCTCGGCCTTGATGACCGCGGCGGCGTGGACCCCGGTCCCGGTCCGGAACGCGTCGCGGCCGACCACCGGGTAGTTGGGCGGGATCGGCACGCCGGTGGCCTGGCTCACCCGCTCGCAGTACTCGGGCAGGGCGCCCAGGTCGTTGTCGATCCAGCCGAGCAGCCGCAGGTTCACCAGCAGCTGGTCCATCGGCGTGTTGCCGACGCGCTCGCCGATGCCGATCGCGCACCCGTGCACCCGCGTGGCGCCGGCGCGGATCGCGGCGATGGTGTTGATGATCGCGAGCCCGCGGTCGCAGTGGCCGTGCCAGTCGAGCCCGATCTCGGCGCCGCTCTCGCGCACCACCTCGAGCGCGAACCGCACCAGGTTGGCCGCCCCCGCGGGCGTGGCGTGCCCGACCGTGTCGCACAGGCAGAGGCGCGTGGCGCCGGCGCGGATGGCGGTCAAGAACAGGCGGCGCAGCGTGTCGGGATGGGCGCGCACCGTGTCCTCGGTCACGTACATCACCGGCAGGCCGTGCGTGACCGCGTAGGAGACCGCGTCCTCGGTGTGCCGGAGCAGCGTGTCCACGGTCCAGTCCTCCGCGTACTGGCGGATGGGGGAGGAGCCGATGAACGTGCAAGCCTCGATCGGGATCCCGGCCTGCTGCGAGATCTCGATGATGGGCGTGATGTCCTGGCGGAGGGTGCGGGCGGCACAGTTGGCGGTGATGCGCAGGCGCTGGGTGGCGATCTCGCGGGCGAGCAGGCTGACGTCGGCCACCACGTGCTTGCCGGCGCCGGGCAGGCCGATGTCGGCCGTGTCGATGCCCAGGCGCTCCATGAGGTGGAGGATGCCGAGCTTGTCCGCGATGTCCGGAGACGCGACCGAGGGCGACTGGAGGCCGTCGCGCAGCGTCTCGTCGTCGAACTGGATGCGGAAGCCGGGCCGGTCCCAGCGCTCGCCGGCGTCGTTCCAGTCGTGGATGAGCTCGCGTTCGTCCATGGGATCCGGGGGTGGAAGTCGGCGCATGGCGTCGGAACCCGGGAGTTAATCGCCGATGGCCCCCGCTGGCAAGTCGAATCCCGGCGCGCTCCCGGGCGCGGCCGGTGCGCAAACGCCAACGGCCCGGCGCGAACGCCGGGCCGTCGCTCCCTACGGGCCGCGTCCTACATGTGCTGCTTGTGCGCGCTCGCCAGCATCGCCGGGGTCATCTTGGTGACCTTGTACGCGTGCGCCTTGGCGCGCACGTTCTCGGGCACCATCGCCAGGGCGGCCGCCTCGTCCTTGGCCTGCACCATGCGGTAGGCGGTGTGGTTCCCGTCCATGCAGCCCCAGCTCCAGGCGCCGAGGTCCTTCATCTTGGCCGTCTCGTCCATCACCGCCATGCACTCCTCTTCGGTGTGGGGCGACTCGATCATGTACGTGGACATCGCCGGCATCGCCATCTTGGACTTCATCGCCGGCTTGGCCTTCTCGCCCTGGGCGAACACGCTCGCCGCCATCAGCATCATCGCCAGACAGCCCACCAGCACCAGCGTGGTACGACGCATCGCTACCTCCATGGGATGGGGTGGTGTGAAGCTCGGCTGTGAACGGTACGGGGCAGACTACGGCGCGTGACCGCCTTCCGCAATGGCCGGCGCCGCCGTTCAGACCGCGCGCTCCAGGAGGACAGCGATGCCCTGTCCGCCGCCGATGCAGGCCGAGGCGATCCCCCAACGCTTGCCCCGGCGGGCCAGCTCGATCAGCACGGTGTGGATCAGCCGGGCGCCGGTGGCGCCGAGCGGGTGGCCCAGGCCGATGGCGCCGCCGTTCACGTTCACCTTCTCGCGGTCCAGGCCCAGCTCCTTCTCGACCGCCAGGTACTGCCCGGCGAACGCCTCGTTGATCTCGAACAGGTCGACGTCGCCGATCGCGAGGCCGGCCCGCGCGAGCGCCTTGCGGATCGCCGGCGCCGGCCCCAGGCCCATGATCGACGGGTCCACGCCGACGCTCGCCCACTCGCGCACGAAGCCGAGCGGCGCCTTGCCCGCGGCGCGCGCCCGCCCGGCCTCGGTCACCACCAGGGCCGCGGCACCGTCGACGATGCCCGAGGCGTTGCCGGCGGTGACGAACGACTCGGGGCCGAAGGCCGGCGGCAGCTTGGCCAGCCCCTCGAGCGTGGTCGCGGGGAAGAGATGGTCGTCCTTCTCCACGACCGTCGTCTTCTTGCCCTGCTGGACCGTGACCGGCACGCGCTCCGCGGCGAAGCGCCCGTCGCCGTTGGCGGCGTTGCTGAGGCGGTGGGAGCGCAGGGCGAACTCGTCCTGCTGCTCGCGGGTGATGCCGTACTGGCGCGCCAGGTTGTCGGAGGTCTGCGCCATGAAGAGCCCGCAGTAGGAGTCCTTGAGCGCCACCCACAGCGAGTCCTCCAGCTGGCCGCCGGGGCCGAGCCGGATGCCGCCGCGCGCCCCGCGCAGGACGTGGGGCGCCTGGCTCATGCTCTCCATGCCGCCGGCCAGCACCCAGGTGGCCTCGCCGAGCGCGATCATCTGGGCCGCGGTCACCACCGCCTGGTGGCCCGAGCCGCACAGCCGGTTGACGGTGAGGGCGGGGACCTCCTTCGGCACTCCGGCCTTGAGCGCCACGTGCCGCGCCCCGTAGAGCGCGTCGCCCGAGGTCTGGAGCGCGTTGCCCATCACGACGTGGTCGATGGTCCCGGGCTCGATGCCCGCCCGCTCCAGGGCCCCGCGCGCCGCCACGGCACCCAGGTCGATGGCCGAGAGCGAGGCGAGCGCCCCGCCTTGAAGCCCGTCGCCGCGCTTGCCGCCGATCCACTCGGCCATCGGGGTGCGGGCCCCGGAGACGATGACGATGTCGGGAATGCTCTTGGTGGCCAAGGCGTTGCTCCTCTTGGTTGAGGATTCGGTGGAAGGTCCCGGGGATCCCGGGCGGCGCTCGTGGCAGGGCGGGGTCACGAGCGGCGCCACGGCTCACGCTAGCAGAGGCGTCAACCGCCGCTCAAGGCAAGGGGCGCGAGGCTCGTGCTAGGCTGGCCCCGGCATGCGATCGCACACCGACCACCTCACGCTCGAACTCAAGACCCGGCGCGGGTTCGTCAACATCACCCCCGAGGTCGAGCGGGTGGTGCGCGAGAGCGGCGTCTCGGAGGGCCTGGTGCTGGTGAACGCGATGCACATCACCGCCAGCGTGTTCATCAACGACGACGAGTCCGGCCTCCACCACGACTACGAGGTCTGGCTCGAGCGGCTGGCCCCCCACGCGCCGACCTCCCAGTACCACCACAACCGGACCGGCGAGGACAACGCCGACGCGCACCTCAAGCGTCAGGTGATGGGGCGCGAGGTGGTGGTGGCGGTGACCGGGGGCCGGCTCGATTTCGGCCCGTGGGAGCAGGTCTTCTACGGCGAGTTCGACGGCCGCCGCAAGAAGCGCGTCCTGATCAAGGTGATCGGGGAGTAGCGATGGCCCACGACGACGTCACGCGGTCGGTGGGCGCCTGCGTGGTGCGCGCGGCCCGCCCGGCCGACCTCGCGCGGATCTGGGAGATGGTGCTGGCGCTGGCGGCCTACGAGCGGCTGAGCCATGAGGTGAAGGGCTCGGCCGAGCGCCTCGGCGAGGATCTCTTCGGCGCCCGCCCGCGCGTCGAGTGCCTGGTGGCCGAGCGCGAGGGCGCCGTCGTGGGCTACGCGCTCTTCTATCCCACCTACTCGTCCTTCCACACCGCACCGATGCTCTGGCTCGAGGACCTGTTCGTCGAGCCCGCGGTGCGCGGCGCAGGCGTGGGGCGCGCCCTGCTCGCCTCGCTCGCGCGGCTCGCCCTCGAGCGCGGCTGCGCCCGCGTCGGCTGGGTGGTCATCGACTGGAACAAGCCGTCGATCGGCTTCTACGAGAAGGCGGGCGCCCGCCCGGCGGGCGAGGGCTGGCTCCAGTACGGCTTCGGCACCGAGGTACTCCGGGCCCTCGCGGCCACGGCGGAGCCCCCCGGGCGCTAGCCGGCGTCGCGGCCGGGCGCCAC
>VBPB01000056.1:0-5975 GCA_005893365.1 Candidatus Eiseniibacteriota bacterium | reverse complement strand
TCCGGGCTCCCGAGCGGCAGCCCGTTCCAGCGCCCCGTGACCTCGGTCGGGATGTGCACCACCCCGCCGCGGACCTGGAAGGCGAACCCGATGATGATCTCGATCGCCCCGTGATCCAGCCCCAGCTTCTGATCCGCGTGGAGGTCGTCGGGGCCGTGGTGGGTCCAGGGCTCGCCCTCGAGGGCGTCGAGCACCGCGTGGAGCGGGGCGTCGGTGGTGAGGTCCCAGTCCTGCGCGGTGTCGGCGAGACCCAAGGCCGCGAGCAGACCGCTGCCGCCCAGCGCCACCACGACGCCCGCCCGCTCCAGGCGCTCGACGCGCCGGAGCAGCGGCTCCAAGAGAGGGTGCGACTTCAAGTGTTGCATGAGGTGCGGCGCTTGGCCCGAAGCGTCCCCCATCGACTATTCCTCCCGCCGCACCGACTCGGCCGCGCCCTCGGCGAGCGCCTCGTGGAGGGAGCCCACCATCTCGGCGAGGCCGGCCGGGGGCGGGTCGCTGGCGGCGATGTGGCGCGCGGCGGCTTCGCCCAGCCGCAGGGTCACGGTGGCCGCCCCCGCCGCACCGCCGTCCTGGCCGATGCGCCCGTACTCGGCGTAGCGGGTCGCGACCCGCTCGCGATGCGCCTCGACGTCCGCCGCGTCGGGGCTCGCTTGGGCCCGGTCGGCGAGGACGCGCTCGTGCAGGGCGTCGATGGCCGCGGCGGTCTCGCGGTTGAAGCCGCCGGCGGCGACCAGCCCGCGCACGCAGGCGTAGAGGGCGAAGCACCGCCACTCGTCCCGGGCGCGCGCGGCCGCGTCGTCGTCGTCGGGCAGCATGCCGGCCTCGCTCAGATCGGCGTAGAGGCTCGGCTCCACCCGGAGGAAGAACTCGGCGAGCGCCTGGCCGCGGCGCCGCGGGTCGCGGATCATCCCGCCCTCATCCGTTCTCGAGCAGCTCCTTCGCCCGCTGGGTGGAGCGGACGATGGTCTTGATCAGCGTGACCCGGATGCCACCCTCTTCCAGCTCGAGCAGGCCGTCGATGGTGCAGCCGGCCGGCGTGGTGACCAGGTCCTTGAGCTTGGCCGGATGCTCGCCGGTCTCGAGCACCATGGCACCCGCGCCGAGCACGGTCTGCGCCGCCAGCTCGGTCGCGAGGTTGCGGGGCAGGCCGACCTTGACCCCGCCCTCGGCCAGCGACTCGATGATGACGTAGATGAAGGCCGGGCCGCACGCCGAGAGCGCGGTCACCGCGTTCATGTGCTTCTCGTCCACCAGGACGGTGTGGCCGATCGGCCGGAACAGGCGCAGCGCCGCCTCGAGATGCTCGGGGCCCGCGTGGGCGCCGGCCGCAAGCGCGGTCATGCCGCGCCGGATGAGCGCGGGGGTGTTGGGCATGGCGCGAATGACCGGCACCTTGCGGTTCAGGTGCTTCTCGATGTAGGCGGTCCCCACCGACGCCGCCACCGAGATGAGCAGCTGTGCGGGCTCCAGCACGTCCCGGAGCTCGCCCAGCACCGCGGGCACGGTCTGGGGCTTGACGCCCAGGATGACGAGGTCGGCCCCCCGCACGGCCGCGGCGTTCGAGGCCGCGCCGCGCACGCCCAGCGCGCGCTCGAGCTCGGCGACCCGCTCGGCGTGGCCCGCGGTGACCGTCACGTCCTCGGCGCGCACGACCTCGGCATCGATCATCCCGCGGATCAGCGCCTCGCCCAGCCTGCCCGCGCCCAGCACCGCCAGGCGCCCTGCGTGCGGCATGCGGCCTCCTCGCCCCGGACTACGAGGGCGGGTTGGTGCTCCAGTCGTAGAACCCGCGGCCGGTCTTGCGTCCGTGCTGCCCGGCCAGGACCATGCGCTTGAGCAGCGGCGGGGGCGCGAAGCGCGGCTCGCGGAACTCGTCGAACATGATCCCCGCGATCGAACAGGTGGTGTCGAGCCCGACGTAGTCGCCGAGCAGCAGCGGGCCCATCGGGTAGCCGCAGCCCAGCTTCATCGCGTTGTCGATGTCGTCGCGGCTCGCGAGCCCCTGCTCGTAGACGCGGATCGCGTCGAGCATGTAGGGGATGAGCAGCCGGTTGACCACGAACCCGGTGCTGTCGCCCACCGACACCACCGTCTTGCCGATCGCCCGGCACCAGTCGCTCGCCTCCCGCACCGCCGCCGGCGCGGACCGCAGCGTCGAGACCACCTCGACCAGCTTCATGAGCGGGACGGGATTGAAGAAGTGGAGCCCGAGGAAGCGCTCGGGCCGCTTCGTGAAGGTGGCGAGCTCGGTGATCGAGAGGCTCGAGGTGTTGGAGGCGAACAGGGTCTCGGCCCGGCAGGCCGCGTCGAGGGCCCCGAGCAGCTCGCGCTTGAGCGCCCGATCCTCGCTCACCGCCTCGACCACCAGGTCGCAGTCGGCGAGGTCCCGGATCTCGATCGTGCCCGTGAGATTCGCGAGCGTCTTCTCCATGTCGGCCTGGGCGAGCTTGCCCTTCTCCACGCCGCCCTGGAGGAACTTGCGGATCGCCGCGAACCCCTTGTCGAGGAGCGGCTGGGACACCTCGCGCACCACCGTCGGGAATCCCGCCTGGACGCTCACCTGCGCGATGCCGCTGCCCATCAGCCCACACCCCACCACACCGACCTTCCGGATCGCCATCGACTTGGTCTCCACGCGCTGGGTCTGCTCCACAAGAGTGGGACCCGGAAGGATAGGGAAGCGCCCACGAAGCGGCAAGCGAAGCGCTCCGGGAAGTCGGCAGAGAACGGCAGAGAACCGCAGCAAGGGAAAACTCGTGGCACCCGCGGCGCATGCACGGCACGCGGGCGCGCGGGCGGGGACAGGCGGGCCAGCGGGCGTCGAGGGCGAGCGAGAGCCAGGGACGGCGGAGCGAGCCCTCGATAGAACGAGGCCCCGCAGGATGCGGGGCCGAGTGTCCCGCCGGCCCGCCTGTCCCAGCCCGCGCGCCCGCCGCCCGATATGAGGGTTTCGCTCCCGCCGCCCGCCCGGCCTTCCCTGAGGCCCACCTTTCCTCTAGAGTCCGACGGAGCGTCGGTCGACCGGGCCGCGCCCCACGTCGCGGGCGCGGCTTCTGCGCTTGTAGGGGGCTCAAGCGTGAGTGAATCACCGCTGTCGTCGCTGATCTTGAAGGGTACGAGCAAGATCGTGCTCCTGGTGCTGGACGGCGTCGGGGACCTGCCCGACCTGGGCCGCGGCGGGCTCACGCCGCTCGCGGCGGCGCGCACACCCCATCTCGACGCCCTCGCTCCGGCCGCGGCCTTGGGCCGCCTGCTGCCGGTGGCGATCGGGATCACGCCCGGGAGCGGCCCCGGGCACCTCGCGCTCTTCGGCTACGACCCGATCGCGACCCAGGTGGGCCGCGGGGTCCTGGAAGCGCTCGGCGCGGGCTTCGAGCTCGAGAGCGGGGACGTGGCGGCGCGCGCCAACTTCTGCACGCTGGGCGGCGACGGGGTGGTGAGCGACCGGCGCGCGGGGCGCATCGCCAGCGAGGTGTGCGCCCGGCTGGTGGCCACGCTCGCGCGCGAGGTGCCGCGGATCGAGGACGTCGGCGTGCTGCTCGAGCCCGGCAAGGGGCACCGGTTCGTCGCCGTCCTGCGCGGCCCCGGACTCGCGGGCCCAGTGAGCGACGCCGACCCGCATCACGAGGGCGCCCCCGTCCCGGCGTCGCGCGCGGCCGGCGACGATCCCGCCGCGGCCAAGACCGCGCGCATCGTCAACGCGTTCGTGGCTCGCGCCGCCCAAGTGCTGCACGGCGAGTCGCCCGCCAACGGCGTGCTCATGCGTGGGCTCTCGGCGCGGCCCGTCCTGCCGGGGTACCGGGAGCGGTTCCAGCTCCGGGCGGCGGCGATCGCGGCCTATCCGATGTATCGGGGCGTGGCGCAGCTCGCCGGCATGGAGGTCGTCCCGGTGGGGGAGCGCGTGGCCGACGCCTTCGCCGCCGCCGGGGCGCGCTGGAGCGAGCACGACTTCTTCTTCATCCACATCAAGGGGACCGACATGGCGGGCGAGGACGGGAACTTCGCCGCCAAGGTCGCGGTGATCGAAGAAGTGGACCGGGCGCTGCCGGATTTGATGGGGCTGGCCCCCGACGTGCTGTGCGTCACCGGCGACCACTCGACGCCGGTCCCGGTCAAAGGCCATTCGTGGCACCCGGTGCCGGTGCTGGTGCACGGGCGCTGGTGCGGTGCCGATGGGGCGGCGCGCTTCCACGAGCTCACCTGTCGCACCGGCAGCCTCGGCGTGGTGCCGAGCCGCGACCTCATGGCGCTGCTGCTCGCCAACGCCGGCCGGCTCGACAAGTTCGGAGCCTGAGGATGACGCTCACCGTGACGCGAGGCCTCGAGTCGGCCGCGCGCGCCGTGCTCGTGGCGGCGGCGCTGGGGATCGGGGCGACACCGGCGTGGGCCGATCCGCCCACGCCGCTCTCGCCCGAGCAGTTCGCCTTCCCCGGCTCGACCGTGGGGCCGGCCTCGGCGGTCTCGACCGGGGTGGCGCTCGCCGACCGCTGGCTGGGGGACGAGCCGTTCGAGAATCCCGCCGCCCCGCACGGGCTGCGCATCATCCTCTCGCCCGCGCTGGTCCGGGTGAGCCGGCAGGACCTGCGCGCGGACAACCGCGAGTACAGCGAGACCGCCGCGTTCCTGGACGGCGCGGGGGTCGCCATCGGGCTGCCCGTGCCGCGCCGGCTGACGCTCGCCGCCTACGCGTACCAGCCGGTGCTGCGCATCGAGGACAACGCCTACGTCCGCGGCCGGCTGGCGCCCGATCCCGGCACCACGCCGGCGGTCATCGCGAGCCACTCGAGCGCCCGCGAGGTCCGCGCCGGCGCTGCGCTGGCGGCGGCACTGGGCGCCTGCCGCGCCGGGGTGGGCGTGGAGTGGACGCACCGCGAGGACCGCTACCAGGTGTCGGAGCAGTCCGCCGATCCGGTCACGGCCGGCAGCGACTCGCTCGGATTCAAGGGGAGTGCGGTCGGGATGCAGGCCGGCGTGCGCTGGGACCACGGCGACTCCACCGCCGGCTCGTTCGCGGTCGGGGCGGCGCTGCGCTACCTGCCGGCGCTCGAGGTCAAGGGCGAGCACACCGTCGTCCGGGCCGCCGGCAGCACGGCCGACTCATTCAGCGCCGAGCGCTCGAGCGGCTGGGAGATGGGCGTGTCGGCGCGGGTCGTGGTGAGCCCGGTCTTCAGCGCGTTCGTGGGCGTCGGTGGCCGCACCGCGCAGCACTGGGAGGGACTCGACCTCGCCGCGGGCCGCGCGTGGGAGTGGAAGTTGGGCGGGGAGTTCCACGACGAGCGCGCGGCGTGGGCGTTGCGGTTCGGCCTCGGCCAGGAGCGCCAGTCGGACGTCCCCGAGCCCAGGGCCAACGTCGTGGCGGTCGGATTCGGCTGGCGGTTCTCCGACTTCGCCGCCGACGTGGGCGGCGAGCGCCGCACGCTGGTGCGCACCGGCGAGCCGCGCTCGGCAGAGGACCGCGTCGTGGTCTCGCTGCGCGTGCCGCGCTGAGCGCCGCGCCCGGTGCGCACGGGCCGAGGCGCCGTTTTCGTCCGCGTCCGCGGTACTATGACGGCGCGGTGCGAGAGTGGCGGAACTGGCAGACGCGCTGGACTTAGGATCCAGTGGGGAAACTCGTGGGGGTTCGAATCCCCCCTCTCGCAAACCCCTAGTGTCCCGTCCCAGAAGTACCTTGACCACCAAGGCTGCCGCTGCGCCCGGCGGGCAAGGCGCGACGACGAAGTCGTATCAGGGAGATACGTCGAGGAGGAGCAACGCAGGCCGCCGGGATGCAGCGGCAGCCGACTGGCAAGGTACTTCTGGGACGGGACACTAGCTGCTCCGCGGGTTGTGAATCTCAGTCCGAATCTGCCGCGGCCCCGGAATCTTCGTTTGGGTCCGATTTGGAGCCGAGACGCACCGGAGCCTGGGCCATCTTCCGCAGTGCCTCGGCAGCGTCTGCCTCGTTGGTGATCGCGTAGCGCCGGTCGACAGTCTCC
>VBPB01000303.1:1317-4989 GCA_005893365.1 Candidatus Eiseniibacteriota bacterium | reverse complement strand
GCCCGTTCAATTTGAAGCGTGAGAGCCACTCGTGAATCGGATTCCGCTTTCCGTGGGTGAGTCGATAGGGCGATGGCAGATACGAGTGATACCAGTTGCCTTGCTGAACTCGCCTGGGGGTGATCCCGAAATGCGCGGCGGCCGCCTCCACCGCTTCAAGATTGGCCCGATCGGCGCTCGTGTAGTGGACTGGTTGGCGCGACGCGACGCAACCATCGCCCAGCAGGTGCGCAAGCATGACGATCTCGGCCTCCGGCCACCGCTTCGGCTTCTCCGGCTCCGGCATGCGCCTCGGGGTCGCAAGCCGATCGCCGGGCGCCAGCTGGTCCAATCGTCTCCAGCCGTCATAGGTCAGGAAGGGGTGATTCGCACTTGCCTTCACGCTCCGCCCGGACGCCATCCGAAGCTCGAAGACCCGCTTCACGCCGCTGGCGAAGACGTGGGGCATCCTGCCCTTCACGAGCCTCAGGCTCTCGTCGAGCGTCCAGACCGGGATGTTCCGCTCCCTCTTCAGCAGCAGTTCACCCAGGGAGACTTCAGCGCCTGTGTCGGCGCGCCAGATGCGCGTGTCCGCCGTGAGGCATCCGCTATCCCTCAAATCCGACAGCTGCGGGCGTTTGTCGCCGCCGGTGCGCTGCTCGACCGCGCGCGAGAGCTGCGAGAGCGCCACCACCGGCACGTCCAGCTCCTTGGCCAGCGCCTTGAGCGCCCGGGTGATCTGCGAGATCTCCTGCACGCGGTTCTCGACGTGGCCGCTGGAACGGACCAGCTGCAGGTAGTCGATGACCACCAGGCCCAGCTTGCCCTCGGCCTTGAGCCGCCGGCACTTGGCGCGCAGCTCCAGCACCGTGGCGGCGGCCGAGTCGTCGATCCAGATCGGCGCCTGGGTGAGCAGCCCCGCGCCGGTGGTGAGGCGCGGCCAGTCCTCGTGGCCGAGGAAGCCGTTGCGCACCTTGTGCAGCGCCACCTCGCTCTGCGAGCACAGCAGACGCAGCACCAGCTGCTCCTTGCTCATCTCCAGCGAGAAGATCGCCGAGGGCACGCCGTGGCGGATGGCCGCGTTCTCGACGATGTTGGTCGCGAGGCTGGTCTTCCCCATCGAGGGGCGGCCCGCGATGATGACCAGGTCGCCCTTCTGGAAGCCGGCGGTGAGCTTGTCGATGTCGACGTAGCCACTCGGCACGCCGGTCACGTGCTCCTTGCGCTCGAACAGCATCTGGATGTGCTCGAACGCCGGCTTGAGCAGCGACTTGAGCGGCACGAACCCCTGCCGCACCCGCGCGTCGGTGATGGCGAAGATGCGCTGCTCGGCCCGGTCGAGGATGTCGCCGGTCTCCGCGGCGGCGGCGAACGACTCCTCCTGGATCTCCTGCGCGGCGCGGATGAGGAGGCGCAGCACCGCCTTCGAGGCCACGATCTTGATGTGCTCATCGAGGTTCGCGGTGGTGGTGGCGTACTCGAGGATCTGGGCGATGGTCGCCGCTCCCCCGACCGCCTCCAGGTCGCCGCGCTTGCGCAGCTCCTCGGTGACGGTGATCGAGTCGGCGCGCTCGTTGCGGTTGTAGAGCGCCACCAAGGCCTCGAAGATCCGCTGGTGGGCGGTGCGGTAGAAGACCGACGCGTCGATCTGCTCCACCGCGCGGCCCACCGCTTCGTTGCCGAGCAGCATCGAGGCGAGCACCGAGCGCTCCGCCTCCAGCGCCTGCGGTGGCACCAGCCCCGGGCCCGGCGCGAGGGCGGGGCGCGATCCGATCTCCGTCATGGCTGCCTCTCTCCGCGGCGCTTGGCGCGCCGCTCCGGGCGACACCCGGTCAGTCCGACAAATACTCGCGCGCCAGGAACTGCATGTCCTCCCACACCGGACGCTTGGACGCCGGGTTCCGCAGGCAATAGGCGGGGTGGTAGGTGACGATGAGCTTGGCGCCCTGGTAACGATAGACCTTGCCCCGCATCGCGCCCACCGCACCCTTGGCCCCCACCAGCAGCTCGGCGGCGAACTTGCCGAGGCAGCAGATGATGCGCGGCTTGAGCACGTCGAGCTGCCGGCGCAGGTAGGGTGAGCACGACTCGATCTCGTGGGGCAGGGGATTGCGGTTCTCGGGGGGACGGCACTTGAGCACGTTGGCGATGAAGACGGTCGAGCGGTCGAGGGGCACGCCGGGGATGAGCCGCGCCTCGTCCATGGCCTTGATGATCTTGTCGAGCAGCTGGCCGGCCCGACCCACGAAGGGCTCGCCGAGCCGGTCTTCGTCCGCCCCCGGCGCCTCGCCGACGAAGACGATGCCGGCGAGCGCGGTGCCGACGCCGGGCACGGCCTTGGTGCGGGTGTCGCAGAGCCCGCACTTGGTGCAGGCCCGCACCTCGCCCGCGACCTGATCCAGCACGGGGATGGACTCGGCGGCGAGCGCCGTGCGCGGCCCGACGCCGGCGGGGTTCAGGCCCTCCTCGAAGATGGAGGGCTCGGTGGCCTCCATGAGCGCCGCCGCTGCCGGCTTCGGCGACGGGGCCACGGGCTCGTCTTCGCCGAAGAGGTTCTTGGCGGTCGCGGGCAGGTCGATCGCGCTCGTGGCCGAGACCGGCTCCGGGCGGACCGGAGCCGTCGTGCCGGAGAACCCCGTCGCCTCGATGGGAGCCTTGGCGCTCGACACGACATTCTCCTTACGCGCCGCTGCGGCGCCCGAGAACGCTCGAGCGCTGGCCATCGCCTTGCCGGTGCCGTCGGCGAGGAGTTCGCCGGCGCCGGCGGCGCGTTCGCGCTCGAGGTAGCGCCGCGCGGCGCGGGCGATGCCGGCGAGCTCCTGGCGGTCGGTCATGGCTTGGCCTTCGCGGCGCGCTCGGGCTTCGGCTTGCCCGGCTTCCCGGCCGCCCTCAGCTCGAGCGCGCGGTCGAGGATGTGCTCGGCGACCTCGCGCTTGGGCATGGCCGGCAGCGCGCGCTGGCGGCTGGCTTCGACCAGCGTGACCTGGTTGGTCCCGCGCCCGATGGTCCCGGGCGCGTTGAGCACCATTAGGTCGGCGCCCTTCTCGCGCAGCTTGGCGCGGGCGTTGGCGAGGCCGCGGCTGGTCTCGAGCGCGAAGCCCACCAGCACCTGGCCGGGCCGGCGCCGGGCGCCGAGGCTGGCGAGGATGTCGGGATTGGGCACGAGCTCGAGCGTGCGCGCGCCCGCGCCGCGCTTGAGCTTCTGCGCGGCAGCGCGCGCCGGGCGGTAGTCGGCGACCGCGGCCGCCATCAGCACCAGCTCGGCGCGCGCCGCGTAGCCGCGCATCGCCTGCTCCATCTCGACGGCGGTCGCGACCAGCACGATCGCCAGGCCGGCCGGCGTCTCGACGCTGGCCGGGCCCGCCACCAGCGTGACCGTGGCGCCGCGGTCGCGCGCCGCCTCGGCCAGGGCGAAGCCCATGCGCCCGCTCGAGCGGTTGGTGAGCACGCGCACCGGGTCGAGCGGCTCCTCGGTGCGGCCGGCGCCGATCAGCACGTTCAGGCCCTTCATGCTGGTGCGCCGCGTCACCGCGCGCACGATCGCCTCGCCGATGGTCTCGATCTCGGCAAGCCGGCCCGGCCCCGAGAGCCCCGAGGCGAGCGGGCCGCTCGCCGGCCCGACCAGGACGGCGCCGCGCTCGCGCAGCGCCTTCACGTTCGCCTGGGTCGCCGGCTGCCGCCACATCTCGAGGT
>VBPB01000303.1:557-1151 GCA_005893365.1 Candidatus Eiseniibacteriota bacterium | reverse complement strand
GCCCCACAGGCCCCGCACCACCGGGTTGCCCGAGAGCGCCTGGAAGGTGAGCGGGGTGACGAACTCCGCCGCAGCCTCGGTCATCGCCACGATGACCGAGGCCTCCCGCTGCGTCAGCCAGCGCACCAGCTCACACGCCTTGTAGGCGGCGATGCCCCCCGAGACCCCGACCACCACGGTGCGCCCGCTCAGCATGGACCATCTCCTACTGCGGGAACTCGTCGTAGCTGTACGGCACCTCGCCGCGCAGGACGCGCTCGAGGGCGACCGCGGTCACCTTGCCCGGCAGGGTCTCGCCGGTGCGCTTGGACCAGTCGTTGAGCCGGCGCGCCTCGCGCGCGGCGACGATGGCCAGCTCGTACTTGTTGCTGCCCGGGGGCGGAAACAATGCTGCCAGTTTGGTCATGTCGTGCATCCTCTCGTCATCGCGGCCGCCGAATGCGGCCGTCGTCTCCCGCGCCAGCGCGGGCCCAGCCTGCTACTCGGCCTCGAGCCGGCGGACGCGGGCGCGCTCGGCATCCACGATCGCCGTGAGCTGCGTCACCGCCTCCTCCAGGTCCTCGTTCACCACCAGATAGTCGTACTCGCGATACT
>VBPB01000303.1:0-491 GCA_005893365.1 Candidatus Eiseniibacteriota bacterium | reverse complement strand
ACGCGCCGGACACTGGCGCCGCCCTGCACGTCCACGTCCAGCACCACCACGCGCCCTAAGCGGACGTTCTCGTCCACGAAGCGCGCGGGCGTGGCGTAGAGATGCCCGTGCACCTCGGCCCATTCGAGGAACAGCCCCGCCGAACGGCGCCGCTCGAACTCCTCGCGGGTCACGAACTCGTACTGGACCCCCTCCTGCTCGTTCGAACGCCGCGGCCGCGTGGTCGCCGAGATGGAGAACGTGCACTCGGGCCGCGCCGCCACCAGCCGATCCACCAGCGTCCCCTTGCCCGCGCCCGACGGACCCGAGAGCACCAGCAGGAAGCCGCCCGCCGCGAACCGGAACGGGATGGACGGCACGGCCGCTCCCGGCACCGGCCCGGTGGCGCTCATTCGACGTTCTGCACTTGCTCGCGCAGGCGCTCCAGCTCTTCCTTGATGACGATGACCGCGTGGGCGATCTCCACGTCGTTGGCCTTGGAGCCGATGGTG
>VBPB01000055.1 GCA_005893365.1 Candidatus Eiseniibacteriota bacterium | reverse complement strand
CGGCTCGCCCAGCGCCTGGGCCAGCTCGACGATGCGCGGCCAGCGCTCGGGCGAGCGCACGACCCGGCGCATGATCGGGAACCGGCGCCCGGCCAGGAACCGGGCGATGACGCCGTTGGCCACGATCATGAAGTCCTCGATGATCTGCTTGGCGCGGTTGGGCTCGTCGCGCGCCAGATCGACGACCAGGTCGTCCTCCAGCTTGGCGTGGGCCTCGAGGGTCTCGAGGTCGAGGGCGCCATGCTCGTGGCGGCTGGCGCGCAGGCGCTGGGCCACGTGATCTTGAAGTCGCAGGTTGTCGGCCAGGCCGGGCACGGCGCCGATCGCCGCCGGCATGGGCCCGCGGCCCTCGAGCCAGGCGCCGACGCTCGAGTAGGCGAGCTTGGCCGCGTTGCGCACCAGGGCGCGGTAGACGTCCGAGGCGCCGGCCGAGCCCGCGCCGTCCCTGGCCCAGCGAGGTCAGGTCGGTGCTGAGGCGCTCGGGCAGCATCGGGAAGTTCCGCGGCGGGGTGTAGACCGAGGTCGTGTTGGTGACGGCGTGGGCCTCGATGGCCATCGCCGGGCTCACCGCGGCACTCACGTCCGCCACCGCGATCAGCACCTGGGCTGCGTCCGGGGGGAGCGCCTTGGCCACCGTGAGCTGGTCCAGGTCGCGCGAGTCGTCGTTGTCGATCGAGCACCAGACCAGGTCGCGCAGGTCGCGCACGTCGGCCCCGGCCGGCGGCGGGGCGTCGGGGAGGCGCTCCGCCTCCGCCAGGGCCGCGGGCGCGAAGTCGGGCTCGAGCCCGCGCTCGAGCATGGCCTGTCGCGCCACGCGCAGGAGCAGCGCGCGATGGTTGTCGGGGGCGCTCACCGGCGGCTCCGCGGCGTGACCGACCGGGCGATCGACGGCGTGACCGCCCCCATCGGGGTCGCGAGCCCGCGCTGGAGGACCTCGAGCGCCTGGGCCGGGCTGTCGACGATGCGGAACAGTTCGAGGTCGGCGGCGCTGATCATCCCGTGGCGGACCAGGGCCTGGAAGTCGACGATCTCGTTCCAGTAGCTCGAGCCGTAGAAGAGCACCAGCACCGGCCGGCCGAGCTTGCCGGTCTGCGAGAGCGTGAGGATCTCGAAGATCTCGTCCAGCGTGCCGAACAGAGCTTGCGCATGAAGAAGTAGCGGAATTCGAAGCCCAGGCCCTTCGAGATGTAGGGATTGGGCCGCTGCTCGTGCGGCAGGCCGATGTTGAGCCCGATGGTGCGGCCGCCGGCCTCGGCGGCGCCTCGGTTGGCGGCCTCCATGATGCCGCCGCCGCCGCCGGTGCAGACCATGAAGCGGTCGGCCTTCCCGTCCAGCCCTTTCGACCACACGGTGAGGAGCCGGGCCAGCTCGCGCGCCTGGGCGTAGTAGGCGCCCAGGGGCCCGTCCTCCTCGAGCCGCGCCGAGCCGAAGAAGACGATGGTGTCGTGGACGCGGTGGGTGCGGAACGACTGGAGGGGCTGGAGGTACTCGGAGAGGATCCGGATCGGCCGCGCGTCATCGCTGTCGAGGAACTCGGCATCGTGATAGGCGAGGGGCAGTCCGGTCTCCGCGGGCGGGGTCTGGTCGGAGCTCGTCAATGGGATCTCCTCGCGAACCGGGTCGGGTCCCGCATCGGCCGTGCGGCGGCCATCGTAGCGGTTCCGACTGGGCAGCGCACGGGCGCGCCGCGCGGCCGGGCACGGGGGGACCAGACAGGCGGCCGCGCGGTGTCGAGACGTCGTGGCTCGCCGCGGCCAGGCAGCCGCGGCGGTGGGCTCAAGGATCCGAACCCTACTGGATCACGACGAACCGCCCGTGGAGCGAGCCCTCGGCGGTCTCGAGCCGGTAGAAATACATCCCGGAGGGGAGCGGCTCGCCGCCGCGCGCGCCGATCGCGGTCTGATGTCGGCCCGCGGGGAGGCTCGGCTCGTCCATCAGCTTCTGCACGCGACGGCCGCTGGCGTCGAACAGATCCGCGCGCGCGAACCCGGCGCGGGTGATGGTGAAGTCGAGCACGCCATCGCGCAGGAGGGGATTCGGCGCGACCACCGCCGAGAACGTCAGGCCCGCGCTCGCGAGGTCGCTGACCGCGGGCGGCGCCTCGGCGCCGGCGAGCGTCGCGCCCGCGGCCGGCGCGCTCACCAGCGTGACCGAGACGTCGTCCACGAGGAAGGTCTCGCTCTTGGCGGCCGGATGATCGTTGATGCGCAGGCTGAGCGTCGTGCCCGCCGTGCGCACCGTGTAGTCGTAGCTGAGCTGCTGCCAGCTCGAGGTCAGCGTCACCTGCGGCGAGTTGGCGGTCCCGCCCTGCTGGGTCGAGCCGAGGGACTCGAACACCTTGAGCCCCACCTTGCCCTTGTTCGCCGGCGACTTGACCCACGCCGAGAAGCGGTAGATGGCGCCGTTCTTGGCGACCGTGGTCACGGCGTTGGGCGTGTCGTCGCATCCGAAGTCGGTCGTGGCGCTCGGGCCCTTGAGGCTCAGCGAGCGGGTCCCGGTGTGCCCCTCGGTGCCCTGCGTGAGGAACGCGCTGCCGTAACCGGTCCAGCCGCTGATGCCGCTCTCGAAGCCGCCGTTGGCGACCAGGTTGCCGGAGCCGCCGCCGCCGCTCGCGGCGGTGGTGAACCGCCACGTGGGGCCGGTCGTGGACTTCGTGCCGTCGCTCACGACCGCGTACCAGTCGTAGGCGGTCCCGGCCGCGAGGTTGGGCCAGGTCACCGAGGCGTTCGCGCCCGAGGCGACGCTCGCGGTGCCGAGGGCCTGGAAGGCCGAGCCGGCGCCCATGTCGTAGGGGAGCGTGAACTGGCTGCTGGAGTCGGCGTCGGCCTCGAACAGGTTGAGCGTGGGCGAGTAGGTGCGCACGCGGATCACGCTGTGGGCGGGCGAGAACTCGTAGATCCGCAGCCACCCGTCGCCGCCGTGCGGCCGCTCCTGGTAGTCGGACAGGCAGGTATAGATGGTGTGTCCGTTGAAGGTGTCGGCGCGCCGCCCCTCGGGCGTGACCACGTGGCCGCACAGCATCAGGAACAGGTTGGCGTGCCCCTTGAGCGCGTTGTAGATCGCCTGGCCCTGGGTGCCGAAGGGGCCCGGGTTGCCGGCGTCGATGAGGTAGTGGCTGGCGACGATCGCGCGCCGGTTGCTGTACGTGGTGAGCACGTTGTCCGCCCAGGAGAGGACGGCGGGGTTGGCGGTCGGGTCGAACTCGATGAAGACGATGATGAAGTCCATGCCGCTGGCGCTGAACAGCTCGTAGTGGTTGTCGTTGTTCGAGCCGTAGTGGCCGCCGTAATAGGCGCGGCCCGAGAAGCGCGCGCTGCCGAAGTACTGGTTGTAGAGCGTGGTGGTGCCGCTGGCGTCGCCGTTCGGGGTCTGGTCGTGGTTGCCGACGCACATGCCGTAGGGGATGCCCTGGGCGAGCAGGGTGGTGCTCGGGTCCTCGATGATGCTCATCGAGTGGTCGCCGCGCTGCCATTCGATGGGGTTGCCGCCGTTGTCACCGTTCTCGACGCAGTCGCCGAGGTGGACGACGGCGGCGATGTTGCGCGAGGCGCGGTTCGAGACGATCCAGCTGGTCTGGGTGTCGAACATGGCCGGCGTCCCGCCGTTCAGGCCCGACGTGTAGTACTGGGTGTCCGGCAGGCCGATGAGCGTGAAGTCGGGCTGGGCGGAGGTGCCGCCGGCGACCCGGCCGTAGTACGTCACCGTGGGGCGGCGCCGAAGGTCACGTACTGCGACGTGCCGTTGGTGCGCAGGCCCGCCGGCCCGGGCGGCGGCGGCGGGGGCGGTGGCGTGATCGAGAACGGTGCGCCCGGCGCGGTGGTGGCGCCTCCCACGACGGTGCCGGCGACACCGCCCGGGACCGTGGTCGGCGTGGTGCTCGCGCTGATCGTATCCAGCGCCCAGCGGCCGATCAGGCCGGGCGCCGAAGGGATCTCGAGCGAAAGACTGTCCTTGATGGCTTGTCCGGCCCGCGCGTGGTTCCAGACGCGAGCCTCGTCGATCGTCCCCTGGAAGAAGCCGGCCGCCGTCCCGCTCGAGTTGAGCGCGCTCGCCAGCGAGCCGTGCTGGATGCTGGACGACTGGGGCAGGTGCCCGGTCGAGAGGACGATCTCGCTCTCGAGGTTGCCGTTGAGATAGAGCCGCCAGCGGGTCCCGTCGAACGTGGCGGCGGCGTGATACCAGACGTTGTTCTGGACCGGGGTGACGCCGACGATGGGATGGTTGAGCCCGGGCGAGGCCTGCCCGGTGCCTTCCTCGAAGTCGCCGACCAGCACGCCGTCCAGGGCTCGCAGGCCGAGGAAGTAGTTCATGTCGACGGTGGAGCCGTCGGACTCGGCGCGCCCCTTGGCGATGAGCGGGATGGCGGAGTCGATGCCGCCGTAGCCGGTGCTGGTGCCGATGCCGGCGCCCTCGCGCATGAACCAGCACTCGAGCGTGAAGGTGGGCGTGTCGAGCGAGGGGGCGGCGCCGAAGGTCACGTACTGCGACGTGCCGTTGGTGCGCAGCCCGGTCTGGGCGGACGCCGCGAGCGGGGTCGCCGCGCAGGCGAGCGCCAGCGTGATCGAGAGCAGCAGGGGCGAACGGTGTCGAGCCAAGCGGTCATCGCTCCCCGGCGCGTACGATCGCGATGCGAACGCGCCCGCGTGTTGTGAGGACATGGATTCTAGCCCGTGTGGATGACGATCGGCCAGAGTCAACCGCCCGGCCACAAGGGGGAGTCGCGTGGCGCGGGGCCGGTCGGCGTCCTGGCGTCCTGCCACCGACCTGGGCGCCTGGCCGATGGCAAGTCGAGGGCCAGTGGCCGCGGTGGGGTCGTCGCGACCCGTGGAGTAGGGGGTCCCGTCGCGGGCGATGGGCGGGGATTCCGAAGGCGGCCAGCCGGTTATGCGCTCGGCCCGGCGACCGTCACGGCTCGGGTCGGAGTGCGCGCGGGAGCCGACGACCAGCACCGGATCACAGTGCGGCCTTGGGAAACCGTAAGCTCCGCCGACGTCGGTCTGATGTCGATCCTCGCTGGATACGAGGCCTCCCATGACGCATCGCGTCGTCTTCGTGTGCCGGCCGCGGGGCGCGACCGCGTTCGCGGGCGCCCTCTAGGAATATGGATGGCGACGAGGTCGGTCCGGCCGATGGCCCTGAGCGGCGGGCCGGCAGGGCCTCACCGACGCGTCAAGACGCGCCGGGGACGGCCGATAACCCATGGACCGTCGTGCCATGCCGGGCCCATCCGGCTTCGACCCCTGAGCGAGGTGACCTTGAAGAAGCGGGAGCCGCCGTCGGCGCCGATCCTCGACCTCCAGCAGCTGGAGGAGTCCTGTCTGGGCGATGCGCGGCTCCGCCGCGCGCTGGCCCAGGCGTTCCGTGACGATGTCCGGCCGGCGCTCGACCGGCTCGAAGCCGCGGTCGCGGCGGGGGACACGCGCACGGTCGAGTTCGACGCGCATCGGCTCAAGGGCCTGTGCGGCGTGATCGGGGCGGCGCGCTGTGCGGCACTGCTCGGCGCGCTCGAGTCGGGGGCGCGGGCGCGGGGCCTGGCCGACGCCGCCGACCTGCTCGCGGCGCTGCGCGAGGAAGTCGGCCGCGTCGAGGGCCTGATCGCGCCGATCCTGGACGCCGCGTAGCCGCGCCACCGGCGCCCCGGATCGGCGCGTGAGCCGCGCCGGGGCGTTCCCGCAGCGACGGCCTGTGCTAAGGTCGACCCCCTCATGCGCTCCGTGGTCACCCCGCGTCTGGCGGTCCTGGCGTTCTCGCACTTCACCATCGACGCCTACTCCAGCTTCTTCTCGCCGCTCCTGCCGCTGCTGGTGGCCAAGCTCCATCTGAGCCTGACGCTGGTCGGGACGCTGGTGGCGCTGGCCTCGCTCGCCTCGTCGTTCTCGCAGCCGGCCTTCGGGCTCCTGGCCGACCGCATCCACCGCCCGTGGTTCATCGCCTTCGGTCCGCTGGTGGCCGCCGCGTTCATGAGCGGCATCGGCATGGCGCCCACGTTCGCCACGCTGCTCACGCTGCTCATGCTGGGCGGGTTGGGCGTCGCCGCGTTCCACCCGCAGGCGGCGGCCCTGGCGCGCGAGGTCTCGCCGCGGCCGTCGCTGGCGATGTCGATCTTCGTGACCGGCGGCACGCTCGGCTACGCGCTCGGACCCCTGTTCGCCGTGACGGTGGTGGGGACGTTCGGGCTCGAGCGCACCTGGGTCGCGATGATCCCGGGCCTGGTGCTCGCGTGCGCGCTGCTCGCGTGGTTCGCCCGGGTCCAGCCGCGGCGCCGCGATCCCGCGGCGCGCCCGCGGCTCGCGGGGCTCAAGCCGGTGCTGCGCCCGCTCACGCTGCTCTACTTCGTCGTGGTCTGCCGCTCGGCGGTCGCGTTCGGGTTCACGACCTTCCTGCCGCTCTACCTCCATCGCCTGGGCTGGAGTGTGTCGCAGGGCGGCACGATGCTGACGGTGCATCTGGTCTTCGGCGCCCTGGGCGGCTTCCTGGGCGGCTGGCTCGCCGACCGCTGGGGCGGCCGGCGCGTGGTGGTGCGCTCGTTCGTGCTGGCCACCCCGCTCTACCTGGGCTTTCTGTTCCTGCCCGACTGGCGCGGGCTGGTGTGCCTGGTCGCGGGCGGGTTCTTCCTCCAGTCGTCGCTGCCGGTCAACGTGGTCATGGGCCAGGAGCTCTCGCCGCAGCACTCTTCGACCATCTCGAGCCTGCTGATGGGGGCCGCCTGGGGGGTGGGCGCGTTGCTCATCGGCCCGATCGGAGCGCTCGCCGACGCCCAGGGTCTCCACGCGGCGCTGCTGGCGCTCGCCGGCCTGCTGGCCGTGGGCCTGATGTGCGCGCTGGCGCTCCCCGACGTGCGCCGCCACGCGGTGCCGGTGGACCTGGCCGAGCCCGCGATCGGGACCGCCGGGAAGTAGGCGGCCACCGGCGACCGTCGGGCTACGCCGTCGTCGCGGTGGTCTCGGGGACCGGGGTGGGGGCGCTGGCGCCGGTCGCGGCGCCGTTCGCGCTCGCCTCCGGTGCGTGGCGGACCCAGCGCTCGGCCCACATCTGGAGGCTGAGCAGCGTCCAGAGGGTGCGGCCGCGGTCGGCGCGGTTGTCGAGGTGGGCCTCCACCACGGTGCGGACCGCGCGCGGGTCGAGCACGCCGGCCGCATGCACGCGCGCGGGCGACAGGGTGTCGTCCACCACGGCGCGCAGAGGGCCGCGCGCCCAGGCCGAGAACGGCGGCGAGAAGCCCTGCTTGCGCCGGGCGATGAGGTCGGGGGGCAGGAGGCCCCGCGCCGCCTCGCGCAGCGCCCACTTGCCGGTCTTGCCGCGCAGCCGCGCCCGCTCGGGCAAGGTGAGCGCGAACTCGACCAGTGCCGCGCGCAGGAACGGCGCGCGCGACTCGACCCCATGCGCCATGGTGCACCGGTCCACCTTGGCCAGCAGATCGCCCGAGAGATAGAGCTCGAAGTCCAGCAGTTGGTAGGCGGCGAGCGGCGGGTGTCGCGGATCGGCGACGAGCCCGGCGTCGCGCAGCCGCGTGGCGGTCTCGACCAGATGGGCGAGCGGGGCCGCCGCATCCACGCCGGCGCGCAGGGGCTCGGCCAGCAGCGATCGCGCCTCGTCGGGTGCGGCGGTGCCGAACCAGCGCAGGTGGCGCTCGAACGGATCCACGCCGCGGGTGAGCAGGAAGCGCTCGATCAAATGGGCGATGGTGACGTGGTGGTGCGCGGGGCGGAACCACCGCGCCAGCGCCAGCGCCACGGCGCTCACCGGGCCGGGCAGCGCGTTGGCGAGCCCGGCATGGCGGTGGCCGAGGTAGGTGGGGTAGCCGGCGAACAGCTCGTCGCCGCCCTCGCCGGTCAGCACCACCGGCACGTGCTGCGCGGCGAGCCGGGCCAGCGCCCAGGTGGGCAGCAGGCTCGGGTCGCCGAGCGGCTGGTCCATGCCGGCGGCGTAGGTCGCGAGCGCCTCCGCGCCGCCCGCGGCGTCCATCGTCAGCTCGTGGTGCTCGGCGCCGATCGACTCGGCCACCGCACGCGCGTATCCCGATTCGTCGTAGCCGCGGTGCGCCAGGCGGAGGCTGAAGGTGGGGAACGGATGCCCGAGGGCCCGCGCGGCGAGGGTCGCCACCAGCCCCGAGTCCACGCCGCCCGAGAGGAAGACGCCGAAGGGCACCTCGCCCGGCACGCGCGAGGCGACCGCACTCGCCAGCGCCTCGCGCGTGGCGGCCGGCGCGTCGGCGGCGCCCAGCGGTGCCACCCCCTCGCGGGCGGCGCCAACGATCGCGTCCCACGGCCGCCAGTAGCGCGTGCGCCGCTCCAGCCCCTCGCCGAAGACGAGCGTGTGGGCCGGCGGCACCTGGCGCAGGGCGGCGAAGGCGCAGTCCTCGCCGGCGAAGAAGCCGTGCGCCAGATAGCGGGCGAGCGCGGCCGGGGCGGGCTCGCGCGACACCCACGGCAGCACGGTGAGCGCCCCGGGCTCGGAGGCGAAGGCGAGGCCGCGCGGGTCGGTCGCGATGAACAGCGGCTTCTCGCCCGCCCGGTCGCGCGCCAGCGTCAGGCGCCGCGCGCGCTGGTCCCACACCGCCGCGGCGAACATGCCGTCGACGCGCACCGGGAAGCGGTCGCCGTCCTCCTCGAGCAGATGGGGGATGACCGCGGTGTCGGGGCCGTCGTCGACCTCGTGCCCGCGCCCGCGCAGCGCTTGACGCAGCGCGTGATGGTTGTAGACCTCGCCGTTCACCACCGCGCGCAGGCGGCCGTCCTCGTTGGTCAGGATGCTGGCCGGGGCGCGGCGCGCGACGATGGCGAGCCGGGCGATGCCGAGCGCGATGCCGTCACCGTTCCACACCGCGCTCCCGCTCGGGCCGCGGTGCCGCAGCCGCTCGACCATCCGTCCCACCAGCGCCAGGCGCTCGTGCGGGTCGAGACGCGGCGCCCAGAGTCCGGCGATGCCACACATGCGCGGGTGGTCTCCCTGGCGGTTAGGGCGTGGCGTCCGCGCGGAAGGCCACGAAGCGCCGGTCGTGGAAGCACTCGGTCCAGCCGGCCGGCGGGTCTCCCGGCGAGCTCGCCGGGCGGACCACCACGCGAGCACCCGGCGTCGGCGCGTCCGCGGCGAGCGGCGTCCACCCCCCCCGCGCCGCCAGCGCCGCGCGATAGCGCAGCTGGTAGTTGCTGGTGATCCACGCGTCGCCCGTCGCCACCAGCGTCCCGCCGTGGCCCAGCAGGTAATCGGTGCCGGGACTATAGCAGGCTTCGTAGCGCACCGGACCGCCGCCCGCGGCGGCGATGGCGTGCGCGAGCGGCGCCCCGGACTGGGTCGCGGCATATGCGGCGGCCAGCGGCCGGCCGGTCCCGAGCGCGATGGGGGCGAAGAGGAGTGTGGTGACGAACGCCAGGCCGGGGCGGCGCGTCATCGCGGCGGCGAGCCCCAGCATCGCCGCCCCGAGCAGGGCGAGCCCCAACGCGCGACCGGTCTCGACGCCGGAGGACGCGGGCGCCTGACTCAGGGCTTGCAGCCATCCGCCGCGCCCGACGAGGCACGCCACGCCCAGGGCGCCGAACAGTCCGGCCAGCATCAGCGCGGGCCACCGGTGCGGACGCGGGTCGTTCCACGCGGCGGCGGCGAGCCAGGCCAGCGGCGGGAGCGCGGGCAGGCAATAGGTCACGAGCTTGGAGTGCGAGAGGGTGAAGAACACGACGCCGAACAGGACGAAGCCGAGTGCCACGCCATGCGCATCCAGCATCCGGCGCGAGGCGGGGTCACGCACGGGACTCGCGCCGGCACGGAGATCCCGCCACGGGGTCGCGAGCGACCAGGGGAGGGTACCGATGATCAGCACCGCCGGCATGAACCACCACGGCTGCTCGCGGTGGAACGTGCCGCGACTGAGTCGTTCGAACGTCTCCTCGACGAACGCGTAATGCGGGTACTCGGGATGGCGCGCGGTGGCGAGTGCGAACCATCCGCCGGCCAGCCCCGCGACCATGAGCCAGCCTGGCCACCACGCGAGCCACCGGAGTGGATCACGCCTTCGCAGCAGCAGGGCCGCCGCGAGCGAGCCCCCCAGCGCCCAGGCCAGCATGACCGGCCCTTTGAGCAGCACGCCCAGCGTCACCGCCGCGAACATCGCCGCGCGCCGGCGTGGCAAGGCCCCCTCGGACAGCTCGCGCGCGAGCGCCGTCCAGAGGACCGTGACGCACAGCGTGAGCGGCATGTCGAAGATGCAGTAGGCCGAGAGCACGGCGAAGAGCGGGGCCGCGGCGAGCAACGCCACCGCCCGCAGCGCGAGGCGGCGGCCCGACTGCCGGAGCGCCAGGTGCGCGAGCGCCAGCAGCGTGAGCGCCGCGGCCAGGGCGGCGGGCAGGCGGGCGGCGAGCGGCGTCGGGCCCAGGAGGCGGATGGCGAGGGCGGTGGCCCAGAAGAACGCCGGCGGCTTGTCGAGATAGGGCATCCCCGCCAGGTGCGGGATGACGAGGTCGCCGCCGACGCTCATCTCACGCGCGACCTCGGCGTTGCGTCCCTCGTCGGGGTCGATGAGCGGCAGGGCGCCCGCGAGCAGCAGGCTGGCCGCGAACGCGAGCGACACGAGCGCCAACGGCAGGGGCCATGCGCGGGCACGCATCACCGCAGGCTAGCACACGCCGGGTGGGGGCTCGCAGACCCGATCGTGGCGTGCGTCGATCGAGCGGCGCACCGGTCACCATCCCAACACTCCGAGCATCACCTCGATGTCCGGTCGGCGGCGGGCGAGCTCCTGGCCGCCGCGGTGAACAAGACCCGGGCCCAGATGGAGCAGCTGCTGGCGAATCGCTTCCCCGCGGCCGGACCTGCCGACGTTGGTTCAGGCGCTACCGGCCGAGTCGCTCGATGTTCAACGGGCCCCGGGGCCCGTTGGCATGACAACTCCTGAACTGGCCCCCCCCGCGGCACCGGTCGGCCAACCCATATCCCGGCGGCCGTCGAGCGCGCCGTGTGGGAACGGGACGGCGGCCGGTGCACGTTCGTCGGGGAGAACGGGACCGGTGCGTGGCGCGAAGCAGGCTCGAGTTCGATCCTATCCAGCCGGTCGCTCGTGGCGGCCAGGCGACGGTGGCCGCCATCCGGCTCCGGTGTCGGGCGCACACCAGTATGAAGCCGAGCGTGTGTTAGGCGCCGGATTCATGAAGGAGAAGCGGCTGGCCTCTCAGCGCGCGGCGGCCAATGTACATCTGAAGAATACAAGGCGCGTAGCGCCAAGGATCGGAGCAGCCGCGGCGACTCGCGCGGCCGCCGCAGCCGCGGCACGAGCGCGCGCGACCGGCTCGGCCGCGGCCGCCGCAGCCGAAGCGGCCCGGGCGTGGGCCCGAGCCGCGTTCGGATGAGACGTCGGAGGGGACGATCGGCTCGCCGGCGCGGAGTGCGCCGCGAGGCGTCGCGTCAGACCTTGCGCGGGCGTCCGCGCCGTCCGCCGAAGAGCGCCTCGAGGTAGCCGCTCACTTCGGTGCGGACGATGCTCGGCAGGATCTGGCGCACCTTGGCGCGCACTTCACCGCGCACCTGACGGTCCAGATCCAGACCTGCCCCGCCGCTGGTCACGATCTCGCCGCCGCGCCGGCGGGTCAGGCCGGTCTTCTTGCGCCACGAGTAGTAGGTCACCGGCGTGACGCCGAACTTCCTCTGCACCTGAAGCGCCGTCAGGCTCTCCTTGCGCGCGGTCGCCAGGATGGCGGTGCGCTGCGCGCTGGTATAGGTGTGCCGCTTGCGGCGGGTCTTGGCCATGGCAGTGACCTCACAGTTGGGTGTGAATGATGGTACCGAATGCGAGCCACACGGTCGGCCGGCAGCGGCGCCGTGTGCAGGGCCGATCAAGGAGACTACGCCACAGACGCGGGCCGATGTAAAGCCTGAATATGATCCCTATCTATGGGGAATGTGCAAAGCCTTGTCAACACGGAAGGATGGGAATCAGGCCACGAATACGAAATCGGCACGCTCGCGCAACCCCATCGCCGCAAGCGCCTCGCGCCAGCGATGGCGGGCCGGCGCGGCGCCGAACACCAGCACGATCGGGGCCCGGAGCGCGACCAGCGCCGTGCGCGCCGGCCGGCCGGCGGCGACGATCCGCACGTCACGGCCGCGGCGCGCCAGCGCCGCCCGCCACTCGGACAGGCTGCGGCCGACGCCGACCAGGGTGAGCCGGGCCGCCCCGTGGACCAGGCCGCGCTCGAGGGCGGTACGACGCAGGTCCAGGAAACGCTCGCGGCGATAGCGCGGGTCGCGACGGGTGGCGCTCTGCGGATGCTGGCGCCACGCATAGAGGATGCGGGGGAGCTTGGCGAAGACGGCGCCGCGCTCGAGCATCCTGAGCCAGAGGTCCAGATCCTCGGGCCAGCCGTGCTCCTGCCATCCGCCCGCCCGGGCGAGTGCCGCGCGGCGGAGGAGGGCCGTGCCGTGGGCGAGCGGGCTGTCGATGAGCGCCTCGCGCGCCATCGCCTCGTGCGTGAGCAGGCCGTTGTGCCACGCCGCCCAGCGGCGCATGCCGGCGCCGGCCGCGGCGCCGGGGAACAGGCGCACGCGGCAGCCGACCACGCTCACGCGGGGATGGGCGGCGAGATAGGCATGTTGCAGCGCGAGCCGATCGCGGTGGGACAGATCGTCGGCGTCGTGGCGGGCGATGAGCGGGGCACGCGCGAGCGCGAGTGCGGTCGCGAGCGCCGCCGGCAGCCCGAGCGGCGGCGTGTGGACCACGCGGAGTCTCGGCTCGGCGGCGGCGGCGCGATCGAGCCAGGCGCCGGACCCGTCGGTCGAGCCGTCGTCCACCGCGACGATCTCGAGGTCGCGAACGCGCTGCCGCGTCAGCGAGCGCAGCGACGCGGCGAGCCACGGCGCGGCGTCGCGGACCGGCATGAGCACGGAGATCGCGGGCACATGTCCAGATTAGCAGCGGCGGCGGCAAGCGTGCGACGCCGGGCGGGACCGTCCGGGCCCGGCGCGAGCCGCAAGCCCGCCGCTCCTCGCCCGACCCGGGGCACCGCGGCCGCCGCGCCCCGAGATCGCGTGCTAGACTGCGCGGCCATGGCGGGCCGGCGGCTCCTCATCCTCGGCGGCGGATTCGGCGGGCTCGACGTCGCCCGCGCGGTGGGTCGTTCCCGCGCCGCGCGCGAGTACTGGGACACGCTGCTGGTCGACAAAGAGAACTTCTTCCAGTTCAATCCCCTGTTGCCCGCCGTGGCGGTGGGCGCGGTCGAGACGCGGCACATCGTCTACCCGCTGCGCGCCATGGCCCAGCACCGCCACATCCGCTTCCAGAAGAACAAGGTCATGGCCATCGACCTGGCGCGGCGCGAGGTGCGGCTCCACAACGACCTGGTCGAGCGCTTCGAGGTGCTGGTGGTGGCGGTGGGAAGCGAGACCAACTACTACGACATCCCCGGGGCGGTCGAGCACACCCGGCCGTTCAAGACCATCGTCGACGCCATGACGCTGCGCGCCCGCGTGGTCGAGCTGTTCGAGATGGCCGAGCAGGCCGAGACGCGCGACCAGCGCCGCCGCCTGCTCTCGTTCGTCGTGGTCGGCGGGGGCGTGACCGGCGTCGAGGTGGCCGCCGAGCTGATGGAGATGGCGCGCGAGACCCTGCTGCCCAAGTACGGGAGCCTGCACCGTTCGGACGTCTCGGTGACGGTGCTGGAGGCGGGCGACCGGCTGGTGAACACCGCCCGCCCCGCGCACTCCGCCTACGTGCAGCGCTTCCTCGAGCGGCGCGGCGTCCAGGTGCGCCTGCAGGCCCCGGTGGTGCGCGTGGATCCGCGCTGCGTGCGGCTGGCGGACGGCAGCGTGGCCGAGGGCTTCACGCTCATCTGGACCGCCGGCGTCCGGCCGCCGCAGGTGGTGCGCGGCCTGCCGCTGGCCCATGCCGACGACGGCCGCGTGCGGGTGGACCCGCGGCTGCGCGCCCTCGATCCCGACGGCCGGCCGGTCGAGGACGTGTTCGTGATCGGGGACTGCGGGGCCGTCGCCGACGGTCGCGGCGGCTACCTGCCGCGGCTGGCGCAGGTGGCGGTCGCCACCGGCCGCCACGTGGGTCAGGAACTCGTGGCCCGTGCCCGCGCCCGCGCGCCCGCGCGCTTCGGATACAAAGGGAAGGGCTACATCATCTCGCTCGGCAAGCACAGCTCGGTGGTGGAGCTGATGGGCGTGCCGTTCTCGGGCCGGCTGGCCTGGCTCCTGTGGGCCGCGTACTACCTGATCACGATGGTGGGCTTCCGCAAGCAGCTCGAGGTGGGGCTCGACCACCTGACCCACCTGCTGTTCGAGCACGACTCCTCGCAGATCCTGAACCGACGCCAGATCCTGTCGGACGAGGAGCTCAACCTGTCGCTGGGGGCGCCGGAGCCGCGGAGTGCCGAGGATCCGGACCGGGGGGCCGCGTAGCGGCCGGAAGGAGGACGTGGTGGCGACGACGGCGAGCGTGGTGCTGCAGACCATCGAGAGCGGCCTGGTGTTCGATGCGCGCTTCGCGAAGGGGCCGGGCTTCGTGATGGACAGCGACCAGGATCCCAAGGGCCCCTCGCCGGTCGAGCTGCTGGTCGCCGCCCTCGGCGGCTGCGCGGGGATGGACGTGATCGGCATCCTGCGCAAGCAGCGTCAGGTGGCGCTGGGCTACGAGGTGGCGGTCTTGGGCGAGCGCGCGGCCGAACACCCGCGCAAGTTCACGCGCATCGAGGTCGTCCACCGGCTCCGCGGCCGCGACCTGAGCCGGACGTGCATCGAGGAGGCCATGCGCTTGAGCGAGACCAAGTACTGCTCGGTGCACGCGACCCTGGCGCCGACGGTCGAGATCGTGAGCCGCTACGAGATCATCCCGGCCTGAGCCCAGGCACGCGCGCGACCTGCCGCGGCGCGTGGCACGGGCGACCCCGCATGGGCCGCGTCCCCCGCCGCGTGCAGCCCCGGGAGCCCCTGCGGTAGGATGGCGGTTCGCGCGCGCCGGCGACCTTGGTACCCGCGCGCCGCAGGGAAGGAGCGCATGACGCCCCCAGTCAGCCCGCGCCACGGACTCTCGGAGCTGATCCTCAGGGTCAAGGACGTCGGCCGCGCCGTGACGTTCTATCGCGACGTGGTCGGGCTGGTACTCGAGGCCGCGCCCTCGGACGACTGGGCGTGGTTCTGGACCGGCGCGCCCGGCTCGCCGCCGCGACTCGGCCTCACCCGGAAGCCGCTCTCCTTCGGCGCCGCCCACTGCGGCGGGCCCGCGCACTTCGCCATCGCCGTCGCGCGCTCGGCGATCCCCGCCGAGAAGGCGCGGCTGGAGTCTCTCGGCGTGGTGGTCGAAGGGCCGGTGACATTCGACTTCTGGAACGCGGACTCGATCTACTTCAGCGACCCGGACGACCATCGGGTCGAGCTGTGCGGTTTCGAGCATCTGGATTTGGACGACACGGGGAGGAGGGTGTGATGGCGAAGTACCGGGTGGAGACGGACACGATGGGGACGATGAAGGTGCCGGCCGAAGCGCTCTACGGGGCGTCGACCCAGCGCGCCGTGGAGAACTTCCCGATCTCCGGCCGGCCGATGCCGGCCGAGTTCATCCACGCGCTGGGGGCGCTCAAGGCGCACGCGGCGGCGGTGAATCTCGAGCTGGGGCTCCTGGACTCAGGTCTCGCCCAGGCGATCATCAAGGCCGCGGGCGAGGTCGCCGCGGCCAAGTGGGACGCAGAGTTCCCGATCGACGTGTTCCAGACCGGGAGCGGCACCAGCACCAACATGAACGCCAACGAGGTGATCGCCCACCGGGCGAGCGCGCTGGCAGGTGTCAAGGTGCACCCCAACGACCACGTCAACCTGGGCCAGAGCAGCAACGACGTGATCCCGACCGTGCTGCACATCTCGGCGGCGGTGGCGATCGACCGGGCCCTGCTGCCGGCGCTGGAACGCCTGCGCGTGGCGCTGGCCGCCAAGGCGCGCGCCTTCGACCGCATCATCAAGACCGGGCGCACCCACATGATGGACGCGACCCCGATCCGCCTCGGCCAGGAGTTCGGCGGCTACGCTGCGATGGTCGAGCACGGCATCGCCCGGCTCCGGTGCGTCGAGCCCGACCTGTGCGAGCTGGCGCTGGGCGGGACCGCCGTCGGCACCGGGCTCAACACGCACCCTGAGTTCGCGCGGCGTGTGGCCGAGCGGGTCGCGAAGCAGACCAAGCTGCCGTTCGTCGAGGCGCGGAACCACTTCGCGGCGCAGGGCTCGCAGGACGCCGCGGTCTGGGCGAGCGGGGCGGTGAACGCGGTGGCCGCCAGCCTGATGAAGATCGCGGGCGACGTCCGGCTCATGAACAGCGGCCCGCGCTGCGGGCTCGCCGAGATCGCCCTGCCGGCGGTGCAGCCGGGCTCGAGCATCATGCCCGGCAAGGTGAACCCGGTGATCTGCGAGGCCTTGATCCAGGTGTGCGCCCAGGTGACCGGCAACCACACGGCGGTGACGCTCGGCGTC
>VBPB01000054.1 GCA_005893365.1 Candidatus Eiseniibacteriota bacterium | reverse complement strand
GTGTCGAGGATCACGGTGCCGGTGATGAGCAGGGCGATGCCCAGCGCGCAGTCGGCGCGCGAGGCCGCCGAGACGCGGAGGAAGCCGGTGAGCGGGGCGGCCAGGACGAGGCCGATCAGGAAGATCCCGCCGCGGAGCAGGCCCGCCCACCAGAACCCGGCGGCGTAGTACTGGCGCGCCTTCTCGTGCTCGCCGGCGTGGTGGTAGAGGGTGACGAACCGCCGCAGCGCCCCGCCCACGCCGCCGCGCAGCAGCGACAGATAGTCGTAGGTGGAGCTGGTCACCACCAGCACGCCGTAGAGCTCGGGCCCGATGCCGTGGAGCAGGAACGGCGTGAGGATCATGCCGACCAGCAGATTCGAGAGCCGGACGGCGACGGTCGCGAACGAATTCCGGGCGGCGGTCGAGGCGAGTCCGGTCCCACGCGCGGGCTCCGACATGGCTCAGCGCGACGCCGGGGCGGCCGGCGTCCCTGAGCCTGCCACGCAGCGTCGTGGAGATGAAGGCACCACGGCACCCTAACGGCACGACTCCGCTGAGTGCAAGGCCGGGCGTCGCGCTTCCGGTTGCGCCGGCCCGCGCAGCGGCTATCCTGACCCGGCCCGGGGGTCATGACGCGACCGCGACCTGCCGATAGAGGGGCGATGGGGCGCGGAGACGCCGAGGCGTCGCCCGAGACCGAACCTAAGGAACGGAGGTCCAGCGCGGTGGACACGCTTGGCAGCGAGGGCACGCGGACGGCAGCAGTACCGCCGACGGGCAACCGCCCGGCGGGCGCGCCGCGCGTCTCGGTGGTGGTGTTCTGCTCGCGCAACGAGGACCGTCCCCTCGAGGTCCTGACCGAGCTCCGGCGCTGGCTCGCCGCGTCGGGCCTCGACCACGAGGTCGTGATCGCCTTCGACGCCGACCGCGCCGCGTTCGCCGGGCTGGTGGAGCGCCAGGCGGAGGGCGCCGGGTCCCGCCCGCGGCTGGTCGTGCTCAGCGCCCGCCAGGGCCAGCTCGCCACCATCCGCGCCGGGGTCGCGGCCAGCACCGGGCGCTTCGTGGTCACGCTGCCGGCGTTCCCGCAGGTGGATCTCTCGGCGATCGGCTCGGTGCTCGAGCGCCTCGAGCAGGGCGCCGACTACGTGGTGGGCTACCGGGCGAGCCGCCGCGTCTCGGCGTTCAACTGGCTGGTGAGCGGGCTGTTCCGCCGCATGGTGCGCCTGGCCTCGGGCCGCGACTTCGGGGACATCGCCTGTGGCGCCCACGGGATGCGCCCCGAGGTCCTCAAGGCCATCCCCGTCTATGGCGACCACCAGCTCTTCCTGCCCATCCTGGCGGAGCGCGAGGGGTTCAGCGTGGTGGAGACCCCGCTCGAAGAGCACAAGACCGCGCCGCCGCTGCGGGTGTTCTCCCCGGGCATCTACCTGGCGCGGGCCCTGAGCCTGTTCACGCTCGCCTTCCTGATCCGGTTCACGCAGAAGCCGCTGCGGCCGTTCGGCGCGCTCGGCGCCGTGCTGTTCGTCGTGGGCTCGCTGGTGGCGGTCGTGCTCGCCTGGCAGCGCGTGTTCCAGGGCCGGGGCCTGGCGGACCGGCCCATGCTGCTGCTGGCGCTGCTGCTCATCACCACCGGGATCCAGGTCATCGTGCTCGGACTGCTCGGCGAGCTGCTCATCTACCTCCACTCCCGCGACCAGATGCAGTACCGGGTGCGCGAGCGCACCGGGGTCACCCGGGACGGCTCGGGATGAGCGGCCTCGAGCCGGCGCCTGAGGTCTCGGTGGTGGTGCCGGTCTACAACGAGTGCGAGTCCATCCCGCACTTGCTGGAGCAGGTCGCGGCCGCCCTGAGGCCGCTGGGCCGCCGGTTCGAGATCATCCTCGTGGACGACGGGTCGAGCGACGCGTCGTGGCAGGTCATCCGCGGGCTCACCCCCCGGTTCCCGGAGCTGATCGGCTTGAGCCTCGGCCGCAACTACGGCCAGACCGCCGGGCTGATGGCGGGCATCCACGAGAGCCGCGGGGCCATCGTCGTCACCATGGACGGCGACCTGCAGAACGATCCCGCCGACATCCCCCGGCTGATGGCCAAGGTGGAGGAAGGCTTCGAGGTCGTGAGCGGCTGGCGGCGCCGGCGCCAGGACAAGTGGCTCTCGCGCAGGCTGCCGTCGCTGATCGCCAACGCCCTCATCAAGCGGGTCGCGCGCGTGCCGATCCACGACCAGGGGTGAGCGCTCAAGGCCTACCGCGGCGAGCTGGTGCGCTCGATCGCGCTCTACTCCGACTTCCACCGCTTCGTGGTCCCGTTGACCCAGATGGGCGGCTCGCGCGTGGCGGAGGTCGAGACCCATCATCGCGCGCGCGAGTTCGGCCAGTCGAAGTACGGGATCAGCCGGACCTTCAAGGTGATGGCCGACCTGGTGACGCTGGTGATGATCACGCGCTTCCCGGACCGGCTGCTGCCGTGGTTCCTGCGCTTCGCCGTCCTGCCGATGGGGCTCGGCGCGGTCGCGGCGGCCTGGACGCTGGCGGTGATGCTGGCGCCCGGCTCGCGCAGCCTGATGGTGCCGATCGGCAGCACCGTGCTGCTGTTCCAGACGAGTGTCGCGATCGTCGCCTTCGGCCTGGTGGCCGAGCGCATGCGGCACCTGGCGCCGGCCCATTGGCGCACCGCCGAGCGCTGGATGGCCCGGATCAGCGAGCCGGGCGGCCAGGGCTCCCAGGCGGTGCTGATCCGCGACGGCGAGGTGGTGCGGATGGACGGCGAGGCGGGGCCCGGCGCTCAGGCGTGACGCCTCAGAGCCGGACGATGCGCGCCGTCGCCTGACGGCCGTCGGCGGCGAAGCGCACCAGATAGACGCCGCGCCGCAGCGGCTGGCCACGCTCGTCGCGACCGTCCCAGGCCAGGCTCACGAGCCCGCGCGCCAGGGCCCCTTGATGGAGCAGCCGCACGCGCCGGCCGGCGAGGTCGTAGATCGCCGCCTCGCCCCGCGCGGCCTCGCCCGCCGCACCGGCGAGACGGAGCTCGACGGTGGCGGCACCGCCTCCGGGGTTCGGGAACACCGACACGCCGATCGGCCGCGCCAGCGCCAGCGAGATGGTCGCGGGGAAGGGGCCGTACGAGACCGGCCGGACCATGTCGCCCTCCGGCACCCGCAGATCGAAGCGATAGAGGTACGAGGCGCCCGGCACCGCGGCCGGATCGGGCGCCGAGCAGGCGCCCAGGCAGAGCACCTCGTTGAGCGTGATGGGTGCCCAGTCGCCGCCCGAGGCCGGCGCGCGGAAGACCGTGTAGGACGCCCCCGCGTACGTGCCGGTGAGCGTGACGCGCGGCACGCCGCCCGGGTACTCCAGGAGCAGTCGCGGCTCGGCGAAGGCGAGCGTGGCGCACAGGACGGTCGCGGCCAGGATCAGCGGGAACGGGCGGATGCGCATGGACACCTCGCGGGGGTTGGGCACGAAGGGGATGTCCTGATGGTACACGTGCCGGGCGCCGATGTGACCGTCGTTCCTCGCGAGGCCGGTGCTCCCGCCGTCACGCCGAGCCCCCGAGCCTTAAAGGACCGCGCGCCCGCGACGCGGCGCCCGAGGCCTAAGTCCGGGCGAAAGCGCTTGACACCCCAAGCAGCCCTCCTTAGGTTACAAACGATTGTCCTGCCTTGTATTGCTGACTCGAGGCTGACCCCGATGCTGCTCTCCGAACTGCTCAACGCCGCCGCCATCAACACGCGCCTCAAGGCCACGGGCAAGCGCGAGGCCGTGGCCGAGTTGGTGGCCCAGCTGGAGTCGGCCCATGGGCTCGACAGCCAGGGCGAGATCCTCGACCGGGTCCTGCGCCGCGAGGCCATGATGTCGACCGGGATCGGCAACGGGGTCGCCATCCCGCATGGCAAGGCGCGCGCGGTGGACCGGATGCTGGCCGCCTGCGGCGTGTCCCAGGCCGGAATCGAGTTCGACGCGGTGGACGCCGAGCCCGCGTACCTCTTCATCCTGCTGGTCTCGCCCGAGAGCGTCGGCACGCCCCACGTCAAGGTGCTCGCCAACGTCTCGCGCCTGCTCAAGGAGGAGTCGGTCCGCCGCGGCCTGCGCGAGGCCGAAGCGGGTGCCCCCTTCCTCGCGGCGCTCAAGGCCGCCGAAACCAAGTACCTGGCGACCGCCGCGTCCTGACGCTTCCCCGGTCGGACGCGGTCCGGTCACGACGGGTCCAGGAGGGACGCGCGTGCAGTTCCTCGCGAGCTGGAGCGAACTCTCAGCCTTCGACCTGCTGCGGCTGCTGGCCCCGCCCGGCTTCCTGATCGCCGCGCTGCTCCTGCCCGGCGTGCGCGTCGCCCGGGTGGCCGCCCTGGGGGTGGCTCTGGCCATCCCGCTGCTGCACGAGCTGGGCACCTCGCCGCCGCTCACCGCCGCCTGGTCGGCGCTGTGGCTGCTGGTCGCCTGGGCCGCCGGGGCTCGCGAGGGTGCCGCGCGCCGGCCGCTCGCCCACCCCCGCGGCCGGGTCGAGGCGGGGACGGTCGGCATGCTGCTCGGCCTGGCGCTGCTCGCGCTCCTGGTCGTGGCGGTCGCGCGCCAGGACCTCTCGCCCGAGGATGCCCGCCGCGCCTCGCTCGGGGCGCTCATCCTGTCGCTCGGCCTCATCCACCTGATGATGCGCGGCCACGCCCGCCGCGCCGGCGTGTCGTTCGCCTCGCTCGGGCTCGGGCTCCAGGTGCTGGATGGCGCGGCGCGCGCCGCCCAGGTCCCGCAGACCCTGCCCCAGGGTGGCGCGGTGCTGATCGCCACCGCCATCGCGGTGGCCCTGGCGATGCGGGTGGCGGCGAGCCGCGAACGGTTGGCGGGCACGGCGTGGGTGAGCGATGCCCACGACCTGCACGACTGAGACGACCGTGCGACGTCCCGCCGCCCCCGATCCGTCACGCTTGGGCGGCGCCCTGTGCGTCGCGGGCCTGGCCCTCCTCGGCTGGCCGTCGTTGTTCACCGCCGCACTCGGCATCGAGCTGATCGCGGCCGGGTTCTGGGTCTGGGGGCGCGCCGCCCAGGACCGCGCCGAGCAGCTCCCGCGCTGGTCCTGGCTCCGGCGTCCGGCCTCGGCGCTGTGGCTCGCCGCCGGGCTCAACGTGGCGCTGCCGGCGACCGACCACGCCGTGCTGCCCGCGCTGCGGACGCTCGCCGGGATCGTCGGCCGCGTCGAAGCGCTGGCGGTGCTGTGGGGCGCGCTCGAGCTGATGGCGGCCCTGCCGCTCGCGCGCGGTTTCTCCGACCGGCCGGGGCCGCTCGGGCCCGCGGGGCCGTGGGTGCCCGTCATGCTGCCGGCGGCGGGCTTCTTCGTGCTGTGGCGGCAGGCCCCGCACTGGACCCCGATCCCCGAGGTCCGCGAGGTGGCGCTGGTGCTCCTGCTGGTGACCGCCTGCCTCGCCGCCCTGCGCGCGTTCTCGCGGCGCGGCTGGATACCGTGCCTGCGCTGGCTGGTGGTGGCCGACTGCGCGCTCGGCGGCGTGCTGGTGGCGCTGGGGGCGGTGACGCCCGAATCCGCCCTGCTGCTCTGGCTGGGGGCGTGCGGCGCGCACGCGCAGCTGCTCGCGGGCGAGCTGGGCGGGGCGGCCGCGCGCCGCGGTGCCGCACCGCGCCGCCTCTGGCGCATCGCCATGGCGACCGCCCTGGCGAGCCTCTCCTGGCCGGTGCTGCTGACCCTGGCCTTCGGCCCGCGCGGGGCGTCGCAGCCGATCCTGGCCCTGGCCGCCACGGGGGCCGTGGCGCTGGCGGCGTGGGTGAGCGTGCGCCGCTTGGTCGCGACGCCGGAGCGGCGCGCGGTGGTGCGGCGCGAGTCGGCCGTGCCGCTCTTCCAGTTCGGCGCCATCGCCACCCTGGCCGCGGGCCCGATCGGGCTGGTCATCGCCTGGTGGTGGGGATTCGAGCCGCGCGGGATCGACTCGCTCGTGGCCCTCACGCCGGCCATCGCCGGCGCGTGGTCGGGGGCGCTGGGCGGTGGCGGCGGCCTCGCCAGCCTCGAGCCCGGCGTGCGCGCCCAGGGCGGACGGGCGCGGCGCGTGGCACGGGCGGCGTTCAACGCCGTGATGGGATTCGAGCGGCGGCTGGTCGCGGTCCTGGTGCGCATCGGTCAGGCGCTGATTGCCCCGGCGCGCGACCTGCACACGGGCGACGCCCAGGAGTTCCTGCTCTTCCTCGCCGGGGTCGCCGTCCTGGGCCTGGTGCTGCCGCTCCTGCGATGATCGCGCTGGCGCTGCCGCCCCCCGCCTGGCCGCCGGTCGCGATCGCCGCGGCGACTCCGCCGCTCATGGTGTCGGGCGCGGCGGCCTTGGGCCTGTGGCTCGCGGCCAGCATCCTGCTGGGGCTCGAGCCGCGCCGGCGCCGCGGGCCGGTGGGGTTCGTGGTGCTGGCCGGGCTCGCGTTCGCCGTGGCCCTGGCCCCGCTCGCGCGACCCGGCTGGGCGCCGCTCGCCGCGGGCCTGGTGACCGCGGCGCTGGCGCGCGACCGCGAGGACCCGCTGCACGCCGAGTGCGCGCTCAAGCTGGCCTGGGTGCTCGGGCCGGCGCTGGCGCTCTCGTGGGCCGGGCTCTCGCTGCTGACGCTCGCCACCGGGACGCCGGTCGCGCTCGAGCAGTGGGCCGTGCTCCAGCTCGGCCTCGACCCGCGCTTCCTGTGGAGCACCGCACTCCCGCTCTCGCTGCTGGGCGGGCTGGTGCTGCTGGGCGGTGCCCCGTTCAACTTCTGGGTGGCCGACGTGCTGCAGGGCGTGAGGCCGTGGCTGGCGGCCGCGACGGTGGCGACCCTGCAGATCTCCGGGGCGGCGTGGCTCTGCCGCCGGATCGAGGGCATCGCCGGCTTCCCCGCCGGGCGCGAGTTGGTGGCCGATCTGTTGGGCGTGGCCGCGGTGGTCGCGTTCGCGGCCGGTGCGGCCACCCTGCTGGTGCAGCGCCGCCCCGAGCGGCGCGTCGGCACGCTCGCGAGCCTCAATGGCGCGCTGATGCTGGCGGCCCTCGCCACCGGCCGGCCGCCGGGACCGCTGGCGCTCGCGCTGTGGGCGGGCCACCTGGCGCTGGCGCTGGCGGGGGCGGCGAGTGTCGCCAGCTTCCTGCCGACCTTCGCCGGTCCGGCGCCCGGAGCACCGCTCTTCCGCCGGCACCCGTGGAGCGGCATCGCCGGCCTCTACGCCGTGGCCTCGCTCGCGGGCGTGCCCGGCACGCCGGGGGCGCTGCTGTGGTTCGAGAGCGCGCGCGCGCTGGCCGTCGCGGGGCGCACCTCGCTGCTGCTGGTCATGGCCATCGCCTGGCTCGCCGGCCTGACCGCGGCGATGCGCCAGTGGCGGCAGGCGTTCGGCATCGCGACCGGCGAGGCGCCGCGCCCGGGCGTGGTGCCGCTCCAGGCGCGGCTGGCGCTCTGGATCGCCGCCCTCGGGCTGGTGGCGGTCGGGGCGCTGGGGTTGTGGCGGGCGTGAGCGGGGCGCTGGCGCGACGGCGCCGCCGCGGGACCGGGACGGCTCAGGCGGGGGAGTGGTCGCGGACCCGCGCTCATCCTTCGGAGTGCGGCCGCCGATAACCGTGGCATCCCGAGTCCGCCGCCCGCCGCACGTTCGGGCGTCGCAGCCGCTCGGTCCCACGAGGGTCCCGATGCGTCTGCCGCCCGCCGGGCACGCCGTCACGCTGGTCGCGCTGGTACTCGTCGCCGTCGGCATCGGCGACGGCCGCGCGAGCCTCACGCCGCAGGCCCAGGCGATCGTGGATCACTACGTCGCCGCCACCGGCGGGGCGGCGGCACTCGCCGCCGAGCCGGCGCTCCACACCCGGGGCCGCATCCAGGCCGCCAAGCTCTCGGGCACGGTCGAGCAGTGGACGCAGATCCCCGACCGCCTCGCGACCCGGCTCGATCTCGGCACCCTGCGCCTGCGGATGGGCTACGACGGCCACGTCGCGTGGCGCACCGATCTGAGCTCGCGGCGCGTCCAGATCCTCGAGGGCAAGGACCTCGAGGCGATGGCCTCCGACGCCTACTTCGAGAACGAGATGTGGGCCCGTCCCGACCAGGGGGGCGGCCAGGTCACCTTCGGCACCACCTCGTACCGCGACGGGCAGGCCTTCCACTCGCTCGTGGTGACGCCGCCGCTTGGGCCCCTGCGCCGCCTGTGGTTCAGCGAGAAGACCGGTCTCATCACGCGGGTGGTGACGCGCAAGGACCAGGTCGAGTCGGAGACCTGGCGCTCGGAGTATCAGGTGCTCGCCGGGCGCAAGCGCGCGACGCTCGACGACGCGGTGGACCAGAGCCTGGCGTTCCTCTACGACGAGGCGCCGGTCGCACGCGTATTCACCGACTCGGCGTGGGTCGCCGCCGGGGAGTCGACCCGGTTCGCGCCGCCCGAGGCGCCGCAGCCCGCCACCCGCTGGCTCAAGAGCCAAGGCGTCGCCCAGGTCCCGTTCCGCTACGGCAGCCGGCACGTGTGGATCAAGGTGTCCATCAATGGTGCCCCGCCCGCCGACTTCCTGCTCGACACCGGCTGCAGTGCCACGGCGATCGACCGCGGCTATGCCGAGCGCATCGGCCTCGGGCACGAGGGCGACTTCGGCGTGCAGGGGATGGGGGGCCACGCCTCCGAGGCCATCGCGCCGGTGCGCAGCATCACCGTGTCCGGACCGGACGGCGACGGCGTCACGCTGCGCGACTTCAAGGTGGGCGTGCTCGACCTCGCCGACGGGGCCGAAGCGGTCTTGTGGCGCCGGGCGTCCGGCCTGCTGGGCGCGGACTTCCTGAGCCGTTTCGCGGTCGAGATCGACTACGACCATGAGACCGTGGCGTTCCACGATTCCGCCTCGTTCGTCTACCACGGCACGAGCGCTCCGATCGACATCCGCTTGATGTCGGGCATCCCGACGATCCCGGTGCGGCTCGATGACGGCTGCGAAGGCCAGTTCCTCGTCGACGTCGGCAACTCGTTCGGCATGATCGTCCACGGCTCGCTCGTGAAGGGCTGCCGCATCTTCACGAAGACCCTCGGACGCAAGGAGGTGCGCACCTTCGGCGGCGGCATCGGCAGCGGGTTCCAGAGCTGGCTCTGCCGGCTCGACACGCTGCGGATCGGGCCCTACGCGGTCGCGCAGCCGATCGCCGGGCTCACGCTGAGCACGCACGGGATGGTCGGCAGCGAGGACTATGGGGGCAACCTCGGCAACGGCGTGCTGCAGCGCTTCCGCTGCACCTTCGACTACGCGCACCGCAAGCTCTACCTGGATCCCGGCAAGCGCTTCGCCGAGCCGGACCGCTACTCGCGCATCGGCGCCTACCTGATCCGCGAGCCGCACCGCGTGCTGGCATGGGGCATCGTGCACGGCTCGGCGGCCGACGAGGCCGGGCTCAAGGAGGCGGATGTCGTGGTGGCGATCGACGGACGCCCCGCGACCAGCTACACGCCCGAGGAACTCGACCACCTGTTCGTGGACGGCGAGGTGGGCAGCACCCACACCCTCGAGGTGCTCCGCGACTTCAAGCCGACGCGCCTCACCGTGACGCTGCAGGACGTGATCTAGCGTCCGGTACCGGAAATCATGCACACGCCGCGCGGGTTCTCGTGGCCGCTGGCGGCGTCGCTCCTCCTCCGGGTATCGCAACGGATACGCGTCGTCGTCGCTCCTTGCCAGCGTCCACGATTCCTCCGCGGGGCATGCCCATGATTTCCGGTACGGGACACTAGCGTCGGGTTCCCGCGGCCGGCTCTCGGGCGTCGGGATGCGATGCGGGGCGGCGGGACCTCCGGGGCTCGGCAACGGGCGCCGACGGCCTCTCGGTCGATCGGCGCGTGGCGATCCTGCGGTGAGCGCGTGTATCGCATGACTGAACTCGTGGGCCGCTCATCCGATTCCGCCCATGCTCCGTAATCAAGGCGCCATCCCGGGGTCTTGGATCTTTTGATTCCACTCGGGGCCCGGGCCCGCGATGCTGGCGGCACGGGTCGCGCCACCTTTCACGACGGAGGGATTCCATGCCCGCGGACAAGAACCTCGCACTCGTGCGTCGCTTCTTCGACGAGATGTGCAACCAGCGGAAGCTCGACATCGCGGATCAGCTCTTCGCGGCGAATCACACGTACAACGACCCCAGCACGCCGACCGGTCCCGGACCCAAGGGCGTGAAGGACGTGATCTCCGGTTATCAGAATGCCTTCGGCGACGCGCACCGGACGGTGCACGAGACCTACGCGGCCGGCGATGACATCGTCGTCACGCGCTGGACCGGAAACGGGACGCACAGCGGCGAGCTGATGGGCATCGCGCCGACGCAGAAGAAGGTGAAGGTCACGGGGATCTGGATCCACCGCTTCTCGGGCGGCAAGATCGTCGAGAGCTGGAACACCTGGGATACGCTCGGGATGCTGCAGCAGCTCGGGGTCGTCCCGACGATGGCGTCGGCCAAGGGCTAGCCTCGATCGTTCGTCCCGGCTGAATCGAAGCACCGATTGCGCCTCCATGCGACGTCCTCCGGAACCGCGCCGGAATCGGCTCGACATGGAGGCGCAACGGTCATTGGCAAGCTGCCGTGAGCGGAAGGTCGCGCGAACGGGTCCGTGAGGTCAGGCCGCGTTCGCCTCCTGGCCACCGGTGCCCCCGTTGTTATCGCGCGCGTCCGCGACCGCGGAACGGACGCGGACCGTCATCTCCCGCTCGTCCCGCCAGCCCTCGATCATGGCCTCCGCCTGCTTGATGAGGAACTTGAGCGAGCCGGCCTTCTCGACCGCCTGGTCCACGACGGCCTTCTGTGCCTGGAGCGTCTCGAGACTGGATCGCACGTCCATCAGCAGGGCCTCGGCGCGGGTGAGGCGCTCTTCCGCCTTGCCCATCTGGCGCTTGCGCTCGTCAAGCGAGTTGGCGGTCCCCTTGATGTCTCGGAGTCCGTTCATCACCTCGGTGAGGAGACCGCGACTTTGCTCGATCTCCCCGTGTGCGGAGGTGATCTCGCGGACCTCCTTCGCGGTCTTCTCGGCCATCATGATCATGCGGTTGAGATCGAGCTGTAGCGATTCGACGGTGCCCTGGCGAGCGATGATCTGCTCGAGGGTCCGGCCGATCTCCTGCTCCACGGGTCCCCACTTGGACAGGCGCTCGTCGAACTGACCGAGCCGCCTCTCGATCGCCTTGAGGCCGTCCGCACGCCCATCGATCTTCGTGGCCAGATCGTCGAGGTGCCGCGCCCGGTCCTCGACCGCCGAGAGTGTCGCCGTCAACCGGCGGGACAACTCCTCGAGCTGCTGGGCCGCGGATGCCGCCTCTTTTCTCATCTCAGATGCCTGCGCAAGGCTCTTGCTCGCCTCGCTGAGTGAGCGCTGGCGCTGTTCGAGCTCCGGCCTCAGTGCCCGTGTCTGCTCGGCGAGGGCCTCGACCGACTCGCAGCGCGCCGCGACGCCGGCGATGTTCTTGGCGATCGCGTCGGCCTTGCGCTCGGCCTCGTTCACCTGGCCCGACATGTTGGCGACCGTCTCGCCGAGGCGCTCGGCCTCCTCGGCGCGTCTCGAGAGCCCGGTGAATCGCTCCTCGGTGACCTCCATCTGGCTCTGAAGCTGCCGGCCGCGCTCGTCGAGCTTGCCGCCCAGGTCGCTGAGGTCGTCCATGCGCCGCTGCAGAGTGTCGACCAGCCCCCGGCGTCTTTCGATGTCGCTCAGGGAATCGCTCAGTCGTTGCGCCTGCTTCTGGGCGACCTCGATCGTCGGCGCGAGCCGGCTGACGTCGGCCACCTGGTCCTTGAGGTCCTTGACGCTGCGCTCCACCTCCGCCATCCAGGATCGCGCGTCCGACTGGCCCTCGCGGAAGCGGGCGATCTCACCGTGCGCGAACTGGGCCTGTTCGAGCGAGTCTTTCACGATCGCGTGGACGGCGTTGAGCTGCTCGAAGTCGCGAAGTGCCCCCTCGACGGTCACCCGCGCGGCTTCGATCTGCGAGAAGCGCGTCGAGATGTCACGGGCGGTCTGGCTCGTCTCCTCCAGCTCGCGCCGAACGGACTGGAACTTCGCCACATCACGATCGACCTGGTTGACCTCGGCCGAAAGCCCACGCACCTGCTCGCCGAGGGCCACGGTCTGCGAGCGGATCTCGGTGGCCGCCATGCTCGACTCGCCGAGGCCCGTGAACCGGTTCTCGTAGTCGGACAGGGTGACGCGCAGGTCCGACACGCGCTGGCTGACCGACTCCAGGCCCTGGCTCTCGAACTCGAAGCGCTCGGTGACCTTCCTCATGTCGAGCGCCATCGCGGCCATGTCCTGCCGGGTGGCCTTGGTCTGCTCGTCGGTGGGTGTTCATCTGGCTCTGCAGCACGTTCAGGCTCTTCTCGTGCTCCTGCTGCTGACGCAGGCCCACTTCGATCTGGCGCATCGCCCGATCCAGGAGGTCGGCCTGGGCGATCGCACGCTCGACGGTATCGCGTTGGACTTCGAGCGTGGCCGACTTCTCGACCACCGAGTTCCCGAGCGCCTTGAGCGTCCCGATCTCACGCGTGAGATCGTCGATCGTCTGCTGGAGGCCATCGATCTTCTGGGTCGCCTCCTCGACGGCGGAGACCCGATGTTCCTTGTCCTGGAGGACCCGGCCCAGTTCCTCGCAGCGCCGCTCGATCGCCTCGAGCTTCGCAGCGGCCAGCTTTTGGGCTTCCATGGTCCGGCCGTTCTGATCCTGGAGCTTGGTCATGTTCTCGGCGGTGCCATCGACCTGCCCGCGTAGCGTCTCGGCATCGCTTCGCAACTGCTGGAACGGCCGCTCCACGTCCATGAAGTTGCCGATCCGTTCCTTCAACTGCAGCGCGGAGTCGACCCGCTGGCTCAACTCCTCGTACATGGAGCGGAACTTCCTTGCGTCTTCGAGCACGTTGCCGAGCTGTGCTTCGGCGCGTCGCTGGTTCTCCGCCAGATTCTCAGCGCGCAGATCCAGGGACGGGAGGGTCGACGAGAGCTGCAGGATCGCCGAGAACCGCTGCTCCACCTCGGCCAGGCGCTTGGCCACGGCGTCGACGTCGGTCTTCGCCTTCGTGACCGGGGCGTCGAGGTCCTGAAGCCGCGCATTGGAGGTGCGGAGGTCGATGATCAGGAGTTGACAGCGATCGCGCTCTTCCTGCCCGATCCTTCGAGTTGTTCGAGAGCAAGTTCTTGAGAGACATCAGACGCTCCTTTGGACGTGCGGGCCGGGCGCGTGTTCGGAGCGGCGGTTTGGCCGCGTGCGCGTGCGGTTGGCTCCTCGTTGGTAGCCATCGGCACGCGGCGACGATGTCTTTCAACATTTTTTAGCGCCCCCCGGGGGGGCGCGGCCGGCCCCTCACGCTGATCCCCGAGCGGGTCGCCGGGCCGATGCCGGCCGGGACCCACCGGTGCCCCTGGCCATCCGCGCAGCTGCCCGGATCGACAAGCGCTTTCCCCGCAACCGGATACGCCATCGGTTCGTCGGATCCCCCTCTTCCCGGCGCGGGACACCCCGTCCCTGCTTCGGGAGTACGGCCCTGCGCTTCGCGCGCCGATATTCCGGAGGTGCCTCGCGATTCGATCGTTCGCTCCCGGCCCGGACGGGATGGACCGGCCCACCGCCGAGCAACCCCTGGGGAGCCCAGATGAGCCGGAGCGTCTCGAGAGGTAGCGCATGCACCCGGTGCGGGCGTCGCGCGCCATGGTCTCGGTCGCCGTGGTGCACGCCGCCGAGATCGGCGCGAGCCTGGCACGGACCACGATCGGCGTGGGGGGGGCGACCACGCTGACGGTGGTCGTGCGCGGCGCGACCGGGTCCGTCGCCGACCCCGTGTTCGTTCCGCCCCCAGGGATCGAGATCCTCGGCAGCGGACGCTTCCAGAACTTCACCGGGGGCGACGGTCACGGACCGGTCGAGACCGTCTTCCGCTTCGAACTCTCGGCCAACGCGACCGGGCGCTACGCCATCGGCCCGGTCTCGGTGCGCGTGGGCAATGAGATCTTCCGCAGCGCCGTCCTGAGCCTGGAGGCGACGGCGGCCGAAGCGCGCATCGCCGGGTCGCGCGGATCGTCGGGGCCGGCGTCCTTGCTGGTGGATGTGATCCCGGCGACACCGCTCGTGGGGGAGCCCTGCGTCCTCCGCGTGCGGCTGGTGCTGCGCGTCTCCCTGGCCGAGGACCCCCAGTACACGCCGCCGGCCACGCCAGGATTCTGGGCCGACCAGCCCGGCCCGCCCCAGGCGTACTACGCCGATGAGCACGGGGAGCGGGTGCTGGTCACCGAGACCCGCACGCGTGTCTATCCGTTGTCCACGGGCGCGGCGACGGTCGGCGCGGCGGAAGCCACGCTGGAGCTGACCGGCGCGGAGCGCGACGCCCAGGCGTGGAGCGGCGACCGGGTGCCGCGCCGCGAGGTCACGATCCGCAGTCAGCCGCTACGAGTCCGCGTCGGCGAGTTGCCCGCCGGGGCGCCCGCCGGCTTCGCGGGCGCGGTCGGCGACCTTTCGGTCACGTGGACGGCGGACCGCGCCCGCACGTCCGCGGATGTGCCGGTCACGCTGAGCCTCGACCTGCGTGGGGTCGGAAACCTGCCGCTCATCCATCCGCCCGCCCTGGCGGGAAGCGATATCGAGGTGTTTGCCAGCACCGTCGAAGACAGTTTCGCCCCGGCCGGGAGCAACGGTGCGGGCCGGCGGCGATTCCAGTGGACGGTGCTCCCTCGGCGCGTCGGAGGACTCCGGCTGCCGGTACCGACCTTCGCGTGGTTCGATCCGGCGAGCCGTGACTATCGCTGGGCCAAGTCGGAGGCGATGGTGATCGACGTCGGGCCTGCGGTGTATGCCGGGACGCATGAGGACGACGAATGGCCGATGACCTTCGCGCAGCATCCGGTGGACCCCGACGCGCGCACCGCGCGGCCGTGGGCCTGGTCCATCGCCGGGATCGCGCTCGGCTGGGCGGCGGCGTTGTGGCGCAGCACGAGCCGGAGGCGCGCGACGGCGGGGCGCGGCCAGACCCTCGAGTGGCTTCGCGCGGTGGGGCGGGCCAAGGGCCCCGACTTCTGGCGCGCGGCCGAAGCGTCGAGCGCCTGGCTCGCGCAACGCGGCGAGCCGGTGGAGACCCTGCGCCGGCACATCCTCACCAGCCGCTACTCGGGCACAACTCCGAACGAGGGGTGGACGCGCCGCCAGCTCGTGGACCGCATCACGGCGACCCTGCCGCCGATGCCCGCGCGCGGCGCCCGACGCGCCGGAGCCGCAGCGCTGGTGGCGGCGGCGATCCTCGGCTGCTTGGCGTTCGGCCCGCGCCCGGGGGACGGGCGGGCGCGAGCGGCGGCTGAGACCGCGGACCAGACGGCGCGCGCCGGCGATCCGGAGAAGGCCCGCGCACAGTGGTCGGCGGTGTGGCGCGAGGGCGCGCACCCTCCCGGGCTCGCGGCCCGGCTGGCCTGGGCTGAGACGCGGGTGGGGTCCCCCGGCACCGCGGCCGCGTGGGTGGTGCGCGGCGAGCGGGCCGGCGTGCGCGACCCGTCCTTGGGCTGGATTGCCGGGCGCGTCCGGGAGGGCGGAGGGCTGGTCGGGGACCCCGCCCCGCGCTGGCCGGTCCGGCCGATCGAGTGGGCGGCCGCGGCCCTCCTGCTGGGGGCGTTGGCAGGTCCCCTGTGGCCGCGTCGCGCTCCGGCGCTCGCGGCGGTGATCCTGTCGCTGGCAGCCGGCGCGATCGGTCCGATTCAACAGCGGCTGGATGCCGGCATCGACCGGGGCGTGGTGAAGGAGTCCGTGGTGCTGGAGGGGGCGGGCCTCGATCTCCAAGGCGGCCAGGTCGTGCGCCTTCTCGAACAGCGGGCCGGGCGCGCGCGCGTGGATGCCGGCGGCGGCGCGCGCGGATGGGTCGCCGATTCCGTCATCGACATCGTCCGGCGCGCCCCCTAAATTTCCCCGCGGGGGGGGCAGGCTCCGGTCGCAAAGAGGTGCAGGCGCCGGCGCCACCGGCCCTAGAATCGGTGGAAGCGCCCACCGCGGCTCAAAAAACCGGCATCACGGCAGATCTCCGATCATCGGAATGACGGATACTCCTCCGGCCGAGCCCGTTAGGAGAGGGCGATGTCGGCTGTCTCGGAGAAAGTGCTCACCATCGATGCGCTGCTCGAGGAGCATCGCGTCATCCATCCCCCGGCGGCGTTCCGCGCGGGCGCCCTGGTCAAGGACGATCGCGTCTACGAGGAAGCCGATCGCGACCTCGAGGGGTTCTGGGCGCGCGAGGCCGAGCGGCTGGACTGGTTCCGCCGCTGGCGCCGCGTGTGCAAGTGGGATCCGCCCTGGGTCAAGTGGTTCCTGGGGGGCCGCCTGAATGCCGCCCACAACTGCCTGGACCGGCACGTGGCCACCCACCCGGATCGCGTGGCCTACTTCTGGGAGGGCGAACCGGGAGACACTCGCCGCCTCACCTATCGTGAGCTCCACCACGAGGTCGGTCGGTTCGCGAACGCGCTGAGAAGGCTCGGCGTACGGCGCGGCGACCGGGTCGCGATCTACCTGGGAATGGTCCCCGAGCTTCCGGTGGCCATGCTGGCGTGCGCCCGGATCGGCGCCGTCCATTCGGTGGTGTTCGGCGGCTTCGCCGCGGACGCGCTGCGGGACCGGATCGACGACGCCGACGCGGAGGTGCTGATCACTGCCGACGGGAGCTGGCGGCGTGGCAAGGTCGTGCCGCTCAAGGCCAGCGCCGATGAGGCCGTGAAGGCGTGCCCGAGCATCCGGACGGTCGTGGTGGTGCGCCGGACCGGCGAGAAGGTGCCGATGACGCCGGGACGCGACCTCTGGTACGACGATCTCGTCAAGGCCGAGACGAGCGATTGCCCGCCCGAGGAGATGGACGCCGAGGACCCCCTCTACATCCTCTACACCTCGGGCACGACGGGAAAGCCCAAGGGGATCCTGCACACCACCGGCGGCTACCTGCTCGGCGTCTCCACCACCCATCGCCTGATCTTCGACATCCATCCGGAGCAGGACATCTACTGGTGCGCCGCGGACATCGGCTGGGTGACCGGCCACTCCTACATCGTGTACGGCCCGCTCGCCAACGGCACGACCAGCATCCTCTACGAGGGTGCGCCCGACTATCCCGACAAGGATCGCTGGTGGTCGATCGCGGAGAAGTACCAAGCCACCATCCTGTACACCGCACCCACCGCGATCCGCGCCTTCATGAAGTGGGGGCCCGAGTATCCGGCGCGACACGACCTCTCGTCGCTGAGGCTGCTCGGGACCGTGGGAGAGCCGATCAACCCCGAGGCATGGATGTGGTACTGGAAGGCCATCGGCGGCGAGCGCTGCCCGGTCGTGGACACGTGGTGGCAGACCGAGACCGGGATGATCCTGATCACTCCGCTGCCGGGGGTGACACGGCTCAAGCCCGGCTCCGCGACCCGGCCTTTCCCGGGCGTGCAGCCCGACATCCTCGACGAGAACGGCAACCAGGTCGCCCCGAACCAGGGCGGCTACCTGGTGCTCCGGCGCCCCTGGCCAGCCCAGTTCCGGACCATCTATGGCAGCCCCGAGCGCTACGTCGAGCAGTACTTCTCGAAGTTCGGCAAAGGGATCTACCTCACCGGCGATGGGGCCAAGCGGGATGACCACGGCGACTTCTGGCTGCTCGGCAGGATCGACGACGTGATGAACGTGGCCGGCCACCGGCTGTCGACCTACGAGGTCGAGTCGGCGCTGGTCGACCACCCGGCGGTGGCCGAATCGGCGGTCGTGTCGCGGCCCGATCCGGACGCCGGCGAGGCCATCGTGGCGTTCGTGACGCTCAAGGCCGGCGTGAACGGAGACGAGACGCTCATCGCCGAGCTCCGCGAGCACGTGGCCAAGAAGATCGGCAAGCTCGCGCGTCCCCACGCCATCGTGCTCAGCGCCGACCTCCCCAAGACCCGCTCGGGGAAGATCATGCGCCGGCTCCTGCGGGACGTGGCCCGCGGCAGGGCGCTGGGCGACGTGACCACCCTCGCGAACGCCGAGGTGGTCGAGGAAATCCGCGCCCTGGCGAGAACCCGGCACGAGGAGTGAGCGCCGGGGGCCCGGGCGCGTCTCCCCGATCGCCCGCGAAACGAGGTGCCGTGCGCGGAACGCGCGCATGGCACCTCGCTCCAAGTAGCCGAAGAGCCCTACGTCCTCGCGAAGGCTCCCTCCCCCTGCTCCGGTGTCCAGATGCTCATCTTGCGGGTCTCACGCATCAGGAACAGGCTGAGCAGGAACGCGACGGCGGGGACCAAGGTCGGATACAACAGTGCCGTGCCCAGGCTGCCGGTCTTCACGAACGCCGAGGTGGTGATGATCGGCACCAGCCCGCCTCCCCATCCGTTGCCGATGTGGTACGGCACCGACACCGAGGTGTAGCGTATCCGGGCGGGGAAGAACTCAGCCAGGAATGCCGCG
>VBPB01000302.1 GCA_005893365.1 Candidatus Eiseniibacteriota bacterium | reverse complement strand
GCGAGCGGTCTGGCTCCGGCTCCGGCGGCAACGGCGCCGCCGCGCCGGTCGCGAGGCCATCGGCGGCGGCGCCGTCCCCCACCCGGACCGGGCGGCGGCTGCTTTCGACCGGGGCGGTTTCTGGCCCGGCGTGGTCGCCCCCGGTCCGGGATGAGCTTCGGCTGGCCCCGCGTGCGATCGGGGGCCCCGATCCCTCGTGCACGCCGGCCCGGTCCCCACGGCGATCGGGCCGACCCCGCTCCGATGGGACCCCATCGCCTCGCGGGGCCGGGGCCATGGATCCCGGGGAACCTGGGGATCCTGGGGCTGGGGATCCTGGGGATCCTGGGGATCCTGGGGATCCTGGCCGGTCGCGATGCAGGTCGCCCCCGCCCGGGCCGCCGTCGTGGCGCTCGCCGGCCGGCATCACCCCGCCCCCCAGCGCCCAGGCCACCAGAGTCGATGCCGGCTCTTCCGGCGACAACCGGTAGATCACGCGCTTGCCTTCGCGCACCCGCAGCAGCAGGCGGCCGCGCTCGAGCGATTGCAGGTGGCGGGTGGTGCAGGACTGCGAGAGGCCGACCGCGAGGGCCAGCTCGGTCACGCAACGGGGCCCATCCGCCAGTGCCTTCACCAGCCGGAAGCGCGAGGCGTCCCCCATGCAGGCGAGCAGGTCGCGGGTGGCGAGGTCGTCGCGATTCATTGCATAGCCATGCATAACAGACCGAAGCGTTGACCGCAAGTGCAGGCGTCTGCTAGCGTCGGACCCGTTCGCCGGCCTCCGGCGCCCCCTCCCATGGATACCCTCTCCGCCCCGTCGCCGACTGGGCCCCCTAACTTCTATGGCCTGAGCCGCGGCCTGCTGGCCGACCGGCTGGCCGGGCAGGGCCTGCCGCCCTATCGGGCCGACCAGATCTTCTCCTGGGTCTACCAGAAGCACCGGCGCAGTCCCGACGGGATGACCAACCTCCCCACCGCGCTCCGGGAGCGCCTCGAGGCGCTCTGCGAGTTGCGGCTGCCCGAGGTCGCCACGGTGTTGGGCACCCGTGACGCGCTCACGCACAAGTTCGTCCTCGGCCTGGCCGACGGCGCCCGGGTCGAGAGCGTGGCGATGCGCACCGAGAAGCGCCTCACCTTCTGCGTGTCGAGCCAGGTCGGTTGCGCGCTCAAGTGCACCTTCTGCGCGACCGGGCTGATGGGCCTCCAGCGCAACCTCACCGCCGCGGAGATCGTCGCGCAGGTCGTGGCGATGGGCGACTTCCACGGCTGGCAGGACGACCGCTTCAACCTGGTGTTCATGGGCATGGGCGAGCCGCTCGCCAACTACCAACCGATGATGGAGGCGATCCGGATCCTCCACGATCCGCTCGGCATCCACCTGGGGGCGCGGCGCGTCACGGTGTCGACCAGCGGCATCGTGCCCCAGATCCGCCGGCTCGCCGGCGAGGGGCTGCCGCTCGGCCTCGCGGTGTCGCTCCACGCCACCACCGACGCGCTGCGGGACCGGCTGGTGCCGCTCAACCGCCGCTGGCCGCTCGCCGAGCTGCTCGCCGCGGCGCGCGACTACGGACGGCGCACCGGCCGGCGCGTGACGCTCGAGTACACGCTGCTCGCCGGCGTCAACGATCGCGACGAGGACGCGGTGCGTCTGGGCGCCATCGCCCGCGACCTGCCGAGCAAGATCAACCTGATCCCGTACAACCCGGTGCCCGGGCTTCAGTGGCAGCGGCCCACCCCGGAGTCGGTGGACGCGTTCGCGAAGCGGCTCTGGCCGATGGCGCCCGCGGTGACCGTCCGCCACACCCAGGGCGGCGAGATCTGGGCGGCGTGCGGCCAGCTCGGGGGACTGGCCTAGGGCGGCGTGAGGGCGCACCGGCCGTGACCCTCCGCGCCCGCCTGTTCCTGGCGTTCCTCGCCCTGGCGCTGGTGCCCACCGCCCTGCTGACCGCGTTCACGCTCGACCGGCTCGGGCGCTCGCTCCAGCTCTGGAACACGCCCGGCGTGGACCAGTCGCTGGACGCCGCCCTCGAGGTCAGCAAGACGGCGATGGCGCGCCTCGAGGCGACCGCCCACGCGCAGGCGGCGGACTGGGCCATGGCCCTGAGCCCGGGCGGGCTACTCACCCCCGCGAGGCGCACTGCGGTGCGCGCCGGCCTGCGCGCCTCCGGGCTCGACTTCCTGCAGCTCTACCACCGCGACAGCACCCGCTGGCGGCTCGCCGAGGAGGTGTTGCCCGAGGACGTGCTGGCCCCGCACCCGCTGGACCTGGCCTCCGACCTGGACGACGCGCTCGCCTCGGGGCGCACCATCCACTCCGCGCGCGGGGCGCTGGCCGCCGCGGCCCGGATCGAGGGCGACCACGGCCGCCACCCCTGGGCGCTCACCGCCGGCATGCGGGTGCCGCCCGACTTCTTCACGCGCGTGGACCAGGTCGGCCGCGGCGTCGGCTTCTACCGCCGCTTCGGGGTGCTGCGCGACGTCTCGCGCACCTACTGGGGGCTGCTGGTGGTGGCGCTGGTGCTCACGCTGACGGCGGTGGCGCTGGTCGCGGCGACCCGCCTGGCCCGCTCGATGACGCGCCCGCTCCGCGAGCTGGAAGGCGCGCTGGAGCGCGTGGCGGCCGGGGAGCTCGAGACGCGCGTGGCGACCACCGGGCCGCGCGAGCTGGCCGCGCTGGGAGAACGGTTCAACACCATGACCGCGCGCCTGCTGGCGGCACGCACCGCGTTGGCCGAGGCCGAGCGGCAGGCCGCCTGGCGCGAGGTGGCGCGGCGGCTCGCGCACGAGTTCAAGAACATCCTCACCCCCATGTCGCTCTCGCTCCACCGGCTGCGCCGGCGCGAGCCGCAGGTGCCGGACGAGCACCGCGCCGCGGTCGCGGACAGCCTGGCGGCCATGGAGCAGGCGCTCGGCGACCTGACCCGGCTCGCCGAGCAGTTCTCGCAGTACGCGCGCCTGCCCGAGCCGCGCTTCGAGCGGCTCGACCTGGCCGAGGTGGCGCGCGACGCCGCGCGGCTGCACGAGCCCGAGCGCGTCACCGTGGTGGTGACGCCGGCCGGCGGCCCGCTCCCCGTTTCCGCCGACCGCCTGCTATTGTCGCGGGCCGTGCACAACCTTCTGCTCAACGCCTGCGAAGCCAGCCCGGATGGCGCCACCGTGGAGGTGCGTGCCCTGCGTGAGGGCCACGACGCGACGGTCGAGATCCTCGACCGCGGCTCCGGCGTCGCCCCCGAGATCCGCGACCGGCTGTTCGAGCCCTACGCCAGCACCAAGGCCCGCGGCAGCGGCCTCGGGCTCTCGCTGGTGCGCGACATCGCCGAGCAGCACGGCGGCCGGGTGACGCTGACCGACCGCTTGGGCGGCGGCGCGATCGCGCGGCTCAGCCTGCCGCGGCTCGACGCGGCCGCCGTGCGCCCGCCTGGGACGGCATGAGCGCCCGCCCGCGGCTGGAGGTGCTGCTGGTAGACGACGACGCCCGCATCCGCCGCACCCTGCGCGGCGTGCTCGAGGACGAGGGCCACGCGGTGGCGGAGGCCGCCGGGGGCGCT
>VBPB01000305.1 GCA_005893365.1 Candidatus Eiseniibacteriota bacterium | reverse complement strand
TGATCCCGGGGACCCGGCACTCTGCCCTCTCGCTGCTGGTCGCGCAATGGTCCGTCGCGACCATCCGGCGGATGAGGGTTCGTAATCGGGCCCGCCAACCACCGAAAGATGTTGCACTCATTGGACCTTGCCACGCGACCAAATTGGTGGCAGGGCAGGGAGCGGCGAGCAACGAGCCGCAGTACCGCCCTGGGCGAGACATTGAGGTAGGCTGCTACCTGTCGAAGCGTCAGGAGTTGGTCCACCACCTTCGATCCTTGTCAGCCTCGGAGGTGATTCGCGCGTCGTCGGTGCGAGACGTGCGGGAGGGCATCCCGCCATGACTGCGACACCAGAGGGTTCACCAGCTTCTGACGGCGTCGATTCCAGCGGGTCGTGGGAGATTGGGTGGTCGCGTGAGGACTTCGAGCGACTCAAGCACGAGCCCCGCTTTCATGCCCTTCTCTCGGAACATGCTTCATTTTGTCCAGCACTTGATTGTCTACGTTCCTGTTGAACTATCGCAATCAGCTCGCAACCAACACGCGCTCAACACGTTTTTCCTAATGAACTCTCTGCTTGTCGAGGCGCAGCGCGTGGTCGGCGGATTAGGATCTCACTTCCGGGACGCCCCTCACTACCGTGTGATCTCCGAAGCTGTCAATTCGCCGACCTTCCGCGAAGTGGTTGACCGATCCAGACCGGCCCGTCACTGGTCGGGGTTTCACTTCTTCCCCGAGGGGGCCGAAGCAGTGGCCAACAGAGGCTACTTTGCTGACCCTCCTGAGTTCGTGCCGTTCTTGAGCGCCCAGGGGCCCCTCGATTCGAGCGTCCACTTTGACCTCGCTGATCGCATTCCCATGGAACTCATTCTCGGCGACATGGATCGCACGAACTTCGAGGAGACCTTTGGAAAGTGGTTGAAGGATGCCTCCAACGTAACTGCGGATTTCATCAGCAACCTGAACATTTTTCTCTCACTCAACGCGAAGGCATTCGGCGCAAAGCGACGGCAGGCGCCGCAGGAGTGACCTCTCGCAGCTGCAAGTGCCCTTGGCCTCCGCCCTCGTACCGACGAAGATCACGTGGTCCATCCCGGCCGGCCCAGCTGGCGCTCGGAGGCGATCTTGATGCAGGCGTGGCAGCGATCCATCGCCGGGGCGCCTTTGCCCAGGTGGTCCGTCACCGTGGCGCCGCAGAGCGCCTTCGGCCACGAGTCCTTGAGCACGAGATGCGCGAGGCGCTCGTCGTCGCCCGTCGCGGTGGAGCGGGTAGGCAGCGTATCGGTCGTGGTCGTCATCGTGACACCTTTCCCTCGTCCTGAGGCGGGGATGCGCAAGGCCGACTTCGGGCACCGTCGGCTGGGCCCCTGCTCCAGCCGTGGCCAGGGCCGATCACCATCGTATCGCGGCGGTAAGCGGAACGTACCCACGCGCTGCATCGCGTGCGTTCGGGATCAGCTGCGGCGCGAGGCGCCGTCTCTCCGCCTGAACGTCTCTCCGACACGGTCTGCGAAGACCCTGACCTGATCCTCGGGGATGCTCCCGTTCAGCAGGATCGGATCACAGAATGCGTCATGCCACTGGAGCAAGACCGAGTGGCTCCGATAGACATGGAAGTGGATGGCCAGCTCTGGTGCTGCATGACGTTCCATGATCTCAGCGAGCTCCGTCAGTGTCGCAGGCGATGCAGGAACGTGAAACACCTTCGGTCGCGGCCAGATGGTCCCCATGGCGAGGTGTGCGCGTTCCGGGACTGAGTGAGCGGCGAGGAAATCGTTGATCGGTGCGACAGGGCTGCCGCCCTCAAAGTAGAGGATCGCGTCCTCCGGAAGCCAGCCTTGGAGCGCTCGAAGTAGCGCCCAGAAGCTCGTGGGGCTGTCGACCTCCCAGTACGGCCGCTGCATATCGAGGTGGATGCCCTCCATTTCTTTTCTTGGGACTGCGCCGAACAGTCTGACAAGCCAGCCCATGCCATCCCCTCTACGTTATCCACCACTGGCGCCAGGCTACGAGGGTCCCGCACCGGCCGAGATGTTGGCAGCGCCTCGCCAGCTTCAACTGGGCATTAGACGAAGCACCTTCGAAACCCCCTCGACCAACGCTGGGAGTGTCGTCATGCGACAACCCAGCGGTTCTGTCCCGAAGTCGGTTGAAAAGGAGCGTGGCGCCTCTTCCGATGTGATCGCCCCGAGAATCGGCTTCCATAGAAGCCCGTACAGCCACGATCTCGAGAGCGCTTGATACTTGAGTCACGGTCACGCGGCCACCTGGCCGACCTGATCGAGCTCCTGGTAGCCGTCGAGTTTCCGGAGCCGCAACTGCCCCGACGCCGCCAGACCGTACAGCAAGAGCAGCGCGCTGTCCTCCGAGGGCAGCATCGCCTGCGTCTTGACCCGCCGGCGGAACTCCTCGATGACCCGCTCGACGATGTTGGTGGTGCGCAGCCCCTTCCACTGGCTCTCCGGGAAGCGGTAAAAGGTCAGCAGCTCCGCGCCGGCTTCCTCCAGGCTCTCGACCACCGCCGGGCACCGCTTCTTCCATTTCGTCGTGAACTTCAGCCACGCCCGCCGCGCCGCCCGCTCGTCTTCGGCGTAAGCGATCTCGTGGTAGTCCTGGTGCAGTTCGTCATGCAGGCGCTTGGGGGCGTGCGCTTTCAGGTTGCGCAGCTTGTGGAAGGTGCAGCGCTGCACCGCCACCTGCGGCCAGCACTCGCTCACCGCGCCCCGCAGCCCCTTGCTGCCGTCGATCACCACCAGCGCCGGGATCGGCAGGCCACGTGCGGCAAGATCCTCCAGCACCCCGCCCCACGCCGCCCGCCCTTCGCTCGCGTAGGCCCACAACCCCAACAGCATCTTGGTGCCGTCCTCGCGCACCCCGACCGCCACCGCCACCGGCAGCTTCTCGATCTTCTTCGCCAGTCGCACCCGCAGCCAGACGGCGTCCAGGTACAGCACCTTGAGCGCCTCGCCGCTCAGCGCGCGGCTCCGCCAGGTCTCGTACTGGTCCTGGAGCCCCGCCACCACTCGCGACACCGCGCTCTTCGACAACGGCGCCCCCTTCAGCAGCGGCCGCAGCGCCAGCTTCACCCGGCGCGTGTTGGTCCCCGACAGGTACAACCCGATCAGCGCGGCGTCGACCTCGCGGGTCCGGCGCGCGTAGCGTGGCAACAGCCGGCTCTGCCACTCCTCGCTGCCGCCCTCGGGCTTGAACAACCGCCCGCGCGGCACCGTGATCGTCGCCGTCCCTTCCGCCGTGGTGAGCGTGCGCTCGCGTGGGCTGTGCAGATAGCCCCGCCGCTCCGGCGTGCGTTCGTACGGCCCGGCTCCCAGCGCTGCGTACAGCTCCTCGCGGATGATGCGCTCCATCCGATCGCGCAGATCGCTCCTCAGCGCCTCGCTCAGCGGATCCGGGCCCAGGCTGATTTCACGCGACGCTTCGTCCCTGATAGGTTCTTGCACGGCGTAGTCCTCCGGTACGCCGGCCTTCCGGCCGGCTGCTTGTGAGAAGCCGGAAGATTACGCCACTTCCTTTTTCAACACGACGCGGGACACGACCAACCCAGCGCGAGGGGGCTACTTTCGAACGGTGAGTAGGTAGATCGCTGTCGCCTGGGTGCCGCGAACTCGGTCGTGTGCGACTGCCTCAATGCGCCACGGGCCCAGCGGGTCTGTCTGATCGACACCAAACTCAAGTGTGGGGTCGGCCATCACGAATCCGACTTGGCCGTCATTCCGCCGTGCCAGGCGCCCATACGCCGCCTCCTGGTAGGCGACGGAACCATCCGGGCGTCGCACGCAAACGTCGATGTCAACATGCGAGCGCCCATCGCTTCCTGGTGAATGACCGGTGACGATGAACGCGATGTGCGCGGTCTTGCCGCGCGCGATCTCATGGATCCCCCGGATCGCGACGGGATGCTTGTATGTCGCTGTCGTCCACTCATCAATGAAGGCGGTGGAGTCTGAAGCCGCGATGAACACCGCGAGCTTACCCGGCGCGTGGCCTTTCATTGCGACGGAGCGCCCCGGGAGAAGCAGCACG
>VBPB01000304.1 GCA_005893365.1 Candidatus Eiseniibacteriota bacterium | reverse complement strand
ACGAAGGCTGGTACGTGGACGATGTGGTGGTGTACTCGCACGGGCCGAGGTGGGTGTCGCTGTCCACGAATGCGGTCACGGTCGCGCCGCACGCGGCCACGACGGTCAACCTCGCATTCGACGCCACCGGTCTCGCGGTCGGGGCCCATGACGCGGAGCTGGTGGTGCGAAGCAACGACCCCGATGAGTCCGTGCTGGTCGTTCCGATCGACCTGCAGGTGGCCGACGTCGCCGCGACCATCGACGTGGACCCGAACACGCTCAACCTGGACCGACGCGCCAACTGGGTGACCGCCTACCTGGAGCTCCCGGCACCCGGCGATCTGGGCGGCGTGGTGGTGTCGACGCTCCGGCTCAATCGGGCTTCGTCCGCCGATCCGACCCAGCACTCGATCGGTGACGAGGATCACGACGGCGTGGCGGACATGACGCTCAAGTTCGACCAGGACGCCCTGGCCCCGACGCTCGAGGAGGGGGACCAGGTGGCGGTGGTGATGACCGGAGAGTTGCCCGGCAATCATCGCCTGCTCGGGACCTCGACGATCCGCGTGATCCGGCATCACGTGACGGCGCCGAACGGGGGCGAGGTGGTCGCCCCCGGCGGCACGCTCGCCGTCCGGTGGAGCGTTCCCTCGGGCTGGCACCCGGACCATGCCGATGTGCTCGTGAGCTTCAACGGCGGCACGTCGTGGTCCAGGATCGCGGCCGACCTGACCGGCACCACCTTCTCCTGGGTGGTGCCGAATGTCGCGACGCAGGCCGCGCTGGTCCGCGTCACCTTGTTCGACGCGCTGGGCGAGATCGGCCACGATTCGAGCGACCAGCCGTTCACCATCACGGCCAACCCGACCGCGATCCAGGGACCGGGCGAAGGTGGTCCGCACCGCCTGCTGCAGAACTCACCCAACCCGTTCCGGTCGGCCACCGAGACCAGCATCGGCTTCGTCCTGCCGGGGCCCGGCAGCGTGCGGCTGGCCGTCTACGACGCCAAGGGATACCTCACCGGGGTCATCGCGGACGGCTGGATGCCGGCCGGGGCGCACCAGGTGATCTGGGATGGCCGGGACCGTTTAGGGCGGCCGGTCTCCGCGGGCGTCTACTTCTACCAACTGCGCGCGGGTGAGGTGCGGCTCACCCAACGCATGGTCGTCCTCCGCTAGATTCAGTAGGGAACGACCCTCGGTCGACGCACCCACGTCTCGCGGCCACCCACGAAGGGTGGCCGCGGGCGTTGGGGGCTGGCGAGAAACCCGCCCCGGTCGCGCGATGGCGTGACCCGGGCTCGCCCCTTAGCCCTTGGCCCCGTAGCGCCGCTCGACGTACTCGTCGAGCAACGCCGCGAAGTCGGCGGCGATGGTGGCGCCCTGGAGCGTGACGGTGAGCTTGCCGTCCACGAACACCGGCGCCTTCGGGGCCTCGCCCGTCCCCGGCAGCGAGATGCCGATGTCGGCGTGCTTGCTCTCGCCCGGGCCGTTCACGACGCAGCCCATGACGGCGACCCTGAGCTCGGCCACACCGGGGTAGCGGTCGCGCCAGAAGGCCATCCGGCCCTGGATGTGCGTCGTCACATCGGCCGCCAGCTCCTGGAAGAAGGTGCTGGTGGTGCGGCCACAGCCGGGGCACGAGGTCACCTGCGGCGTGAAGTGACGGATGCCGAGGGACTGGAGGATCTGTTGCGCGACCCGCACCTCCTCGGCCCGGTCGCCGCCGGGCGCGGGGGTGAGGCTCACGCGGATGGTGTCGCCGATCCCCTCGTGGAGCAGGATGGCGAGTGCCGCGGTCGAGGCGACGATGCCCTTGGCGCCGAGCCCCGCCTCGGTGAGCCCCAAGTGGAGCGGGTAGTCGCACGCGGCACCGAGCGAGCGGTAGACCGAGACCAGATCGCGCACGTCGCTGACCTTGGCCGACAGGATGATGCGCTCGTGCGGCTGGCCGAAGCGCTCGGCCGACTCGGCCGAACGCAGCGCGCTCTCGCGCATCGCCTCGAGCACCACCGCGCGATCCTCGAGCGGCTCGGGCCGGCGCGCGTTCTCGTCCATCAGGCGGGTCAGCAGCGCGCGGTCGAGCGAGCCCCAGTTGACGCCGATGCGCACCGGCTTGCCGTGGGCGACCGCCACCTCGATCATGCGGCGGAAGTTGTCGTCGTGCTTCTCGCCCACGCCGACGTTGCCCGGGTTGATGCGGTACTTGTCCAGCGCCGTGGCGCAGGCCGGGTACTCGCCCAGCAGCGTGTGGCCGTTGTAGTGGAAGTCGCCGACGATCGGGGCGGTGACGCCCTCGCCGCGCACGCGCCGCACCAGCTCGGGCACGGCCGCGGCGGCCTCGCGGGTATTGACCGTGACGCGCACCAGCTCGGAGCCGGCCTCGGCGAGCAGGCGCACCTGGGCCGCGGTCGACGCCGGGTCCGCGGTGTCGGTGTTGGTCATGGACTGGACCACCACCGGATGCCCGCCGCCGACCGGCACCCGGCCGACCATGCAGGTCACGGCACTGCGGCGGCTGCGGGGGCGGGTGTCGGCGATCTCGATCTGAGGCACGGCGGCGAGGATAGCGGCGGCGTTCGAACAGCGTCAATCACGCGACCGTTTGCTTTTCACCGCCCGGTCCTGTATCAGGGCGGGCGTCAGGGTCCTGAGGCCCAAGGCGGCGCCGCGAATGCGGGCGCCGCGGGCGCCCGCGGTCCCGTGGAGGAACGTCGGACCCATGCGTCTCCGGCTGGTATCGTTGGCGATCGTGATCGTCGCCGTCGTCCTGGCCGTCCTGGCCTGGCAGCGCAATACCGCGCAAGCGCCGATCGCCCCCGCGGCTCCGGAGGCCGCGAACCATCCCCCGGCCCCGGGTGAGATGCCCGGGGGCGCGCCCAGTGGCATGCCGGGCGGCCCGCCGACGCCCGAGATCGCCCCACCCACGGCGGCCGACCCCGGCATCGCATGGCAGGTCCCGAGCCGCTGGGTCACCCAGATCGCCTCGGGCATGCGGCTCGCCACCTACGTGGTCCCCGCACCCGCCCAGGGCGGCGAGCCCGGGGAGTGCGCCGTCTACTACTTCGGTCCCGGACAGGGCGGTGGGGTGGACGCCAACATCGAGCGCTGGATCGGCGAGTTCCAGAATCCCGGCAAGCCCGAGCGCAGCGGCAAGGACGTCAAGGGGCTCAAGGTCTCGGAGGTCAACGTGACCGGGACCTACGCCGCCCACGCGATGTCGCCGGGCGAAGCGCCGGGGGTCAAGCGCGGCTGGACGCTGCGGGGTGCCATCGTCGAGGGGCCGTCGGGCTCGGTGTTCTTCAAGCTGACCGGCCCCGGGGCCACCATCACCGCGGCGAGCAAGGAATTCGACGGCCTGATCGCCTCGATGAAGAAGAAGGCGTAGCGGTCTTGGGCATGGGCGGGCGCCGCGCCGGCGCCGCCTGCCGGTACCGCCTCAGCAGGGTCGCGGCGCTCCGTAGGCGCAGTCGAGCGTGGAGTCACCGT
>VBPB01000053.1:14652-16354 GCA_005893365.1 Candidatus Eiseniibacteriota bacterium | reverse complement strand
GCACCCGTGGCGTCCGCGGGGCCCGCGGCGCGCGCGGGGCCCGCTCCGGGGACGGAGCTGGCGGCGGCGTCGCCTCGTCCGGGGCGGCCTGCGCCCGCTCACCGCCCAGCACCGATGGGGGTGCCGCGGCCCCCAGGGCCACCAGCAGGGCCAGGCCGCACAGCAGGCCCACCCAGGTCGTCCGGACGATGGTCTCGATCCTCAGCGTCATGGCTAGTGTCCCGTCCCAGAAGTACCCTGACCACCAAGGCTGCCGCTGAGCCCGGCGGGCAAGGCGCGACGACGAAGTCGTATCAGTGAGATACGTCGAGGAGGAGCAACGCAGGCCGCCGGGATGCAGCGGCAGCCGACTGGCAAGGTACTTCTGGGACGGGACACTAGAACCACACCACGCGCTGCGAGCCCGGCTGGGTGGCCGCCGACTGGATGCGGGCACGCTCCAAGCCCTGGAGGATCTGCGCGGACACCGGGTCGTCGGGCGCCAGCCGCACCATCTCGTTGGCTGCCTGGTGCAGGACCGTCCGGGCGGTCTCGCGCGCCCGCGCCAGGTCGAGCGTGTCGCCCGACGCCGACGCCTGGGCCAGCGCCCCCAGCGCCGTCAGATAGGCGGAGCCGGTGCGCTGCACCGCCGCGGCACTGCTGGCCGCGTCCTGGCGCTGCATCTCCAGCATGGCGGACGCCGTGTGGCGGGCGCCGATCCACTGTCCCACCGCCAGCCCGCTGGCGAAGAGCGCCACCGCGCCGGCGGCCACCGCGGCGCCGATCGCGAAGCGGCCCCACCCGGCATGGCGCACGCGGTGCACCCCGAGGTAGCCGCGGGCGCGCAACTCCGTCACCACGCGCTCCTCCAGCAGCCGGCTCGGCATCTGTTCCCGCGGCAGGGCCGCGAACGCCTCGCGCTCCCTGGCGCTCAGTTCCTGGTCATCCTGGTCGTGCATGACTGGTCTCCCTGGACCCCGCCAGCAGGGTCCGGGCCGCGCGCCGCGCCGCGAAGAGCTGGCTCTTCGACGTGCCGACCGCGATCCCGAGCTGTCGGGCGATCTCCTCGTGCGTGAACCCTTCGACATCGTGCAGCACCAGCACCGTGCGGCAGCCCGGCGGCAGCAGGGCGATCGCCCGTTCCAGATCCATCCGCTGCCCGTGCGGCGCGGGCGGGACCGGGATCTCGATCTCGGTCACGTCCTCGGTCGGGCCCCAGCGACCCCGGCGGCGGAGGTGGTCGCGGGCGGCGTTCAGGGCGATGGCGGTGAGCCAGGTCGAGAAGCTGGAGTCGCCCCGGAACCGGCGCATCGCCCCGGTCGCCCGGATCCACGCCTCCTGGACCACGTCCTCGGCGTCCATCTCAGCTCCTCCCACCACCCGCAAGACCAGCGGGTACAGCCGCGGCGTATGGCGCCGGTAGAGCTCCCGGAACGCCATCTCGTTGCCGTCGCGAGCCACCGCCTCGACGAGGGTGCGGTCAGGGGTCATCTTCCGGGGATCTCCCGAGCCGGGGCGGTGCTTCTACCTGTTAGTCGCGTGGGAGGCTCGAAGGGTTGTGCGCTCAGTTGGGCGCTCCGGTGACGGAACTGGGGGCCCAAGGGGGCCTGGCCGGCCCCGGGGCGGGCCGGCCGGCCGGGTCATGCCGCCCGCGGCCCCTGCCGCCAGACCCGGCCCACCATCGCCCAGCCGTCCTCCAGCAGGGTGTAGAGGCAAGGGACCA
>VBPB01000053.1:0-14632 GCA_005893365.1 Candidatus Eiseniibacteriota bacterium | reverse complement strand
GCCACGAGCCCCCCGATCACGGTGCGGGCCAGCGGGAAGTAGAGTACATCGCCGACGCTGTTCTGGCCGAAGGCGAGCGGCAAGAGCCCCAGGACGGTCGTGAGCGTGGTCATCAGGATGGGCCGCAGGCGGTCGCGGGCGGCATCCTGGATGGCCCGGGCGCGCTCCACCCCGCGCCCGCGCAGCTGGTGGATGTGGTAGACGAGGACGATGCCGTTGTTGACCACGATGCCCACCAGGATCAGCAGCCCGATCTGGGCCATCAGGTTGAACGGCGAGCCGGTGAGCAGGCAGATGAAGGAGATGCCGACGAAGGCGAACGGCAGCGCCAGCATGATGGCGAAGGGGTGGAGCAGGGACTCGAACAGGGCGGCCATGACCAGATAGACCAGCACCAGCGCCAGCAGCAGGTTCACGAGCAGCTCGCGCTGGGTCTGGTCCGACTCCTCGACGCCGCTCCCGAACGACCAGGAGTAACCGGGCGGGAAGCTCATCGACGCCATCTCCTGCTTGACGGCCTTGCGCACGTCGTTGGCCTTCTTCTCGTCCACGTTGCCGCGCACCGCCAGGATCGAGCGCCGCTGCTGGCGCTCGACGCTGGCCGGGGTGCGCACGGTGCGGAAGTCGGCCACCGCCCCGAGCGGCACGCCCCGCCCCGCGGCGTTGGCGAGCGTCAGGCCGTTGAGCCGCGAGAGCCCCTCGCGGTCGGCCGCGGCCAGCCGCGCCTGCACCTGCACCTCGCCGTCCGGCCCGCGGAAGCGCGCCAGGGTGCGGCCGCGGAAGAACTGCGCCACCGCCCCGCCCACGCCCGCGGCGGTGAGGCCGTAGCCGGAGGCGCGCTCGCGGTCCACCACGACCTCGACCTCCTGCCGCCCGCGCTCGCCCCCCACCACCACGTCGTGGAGGCCCTCGACGTGGGACATCCGGCGCTGGACCTCGTCCGCCAGCCGGTCGAGCCGCGGGCCCGGGTCGCCGAACAGCCGCACCGCCAGCCGCGACGGCCCGTTGTCGTCGTCGTTGTTGCCGCGCAGCCGGAGCTTGAGGCCGGGCAGCTCGGGCAGGTGACCGCGCATGCGCTTGCGCAGCGTCTCCGCCCCGCGGTCGTCCTGGAACCCGGTGGCCAGGTAGGCGCGGGTCATCGCGTTGTTGCTGGAGAAGTACGTGTACGTGGAGCGGATGTGGAGCGAGTCCTTGCGCGCCTGCATCCACGCTTCGACCCGGGTCACGTACTTCTCGACCTCGCGGTAGTTCAGGTTGTCGGCGAACTCGTACTCGACCGTCACCGCGTCCACCTTGCTGCCGGCGAACGTGCTCTTCTGGACTCCGAAGAACGCCCCGACCGCGACCAGGAACACCGCGATCGCCAGCCCCGCCGTGGCCGGGCGGTGCCCGAGCGTCCAGCCCAGCACCCGCTGGTGCAGGTGCGCCAGCCGCGTCAGGATGCCCGCCTCGCGCCCCACCCCCGCGCGCAGGAACCGCCCCAGCGCCAGGGGGATCGCGGTGAGCGACAGGAACAGCGAGCAGGCCAGCGCGAAGATGATGGTGCGCCCCACCTCGCCGATCCAGGTGGTGATCTCGGTGCGCCCGCCGAGCACCAGCGGCAGGAACACGATCATCGAGGTGCCGGTGGCGCACACCACCGCCGGCGTCACCTCGCGGCAGCCCTTGAGCGTGGCGCGCAGGGTCGCGAGCCCGCGCTCGCGGTGGCGGTGGATGCTCTCCAGCACCACCACCGCGTTGTCCACCAGCATCCCCACCGCCAGCATCACGGCGAAGTAGAGGAGGGCCGACGTCGCCAGCAGCGAGAACGGGATGGCGGCCGCCACCACGCCGGTGGTGACGCCGTTGCGCAGGAAGAAGAAGAGCACGCCGGTCGCCAGCACCGCGCCGATCAGCCCCGCGTGGAGCAGGCCCTCGAGCGAGTTGCGGATGTCCGCGCCCTGGTCGGTGAAGGTGAGCACGCGGATGCCCTTGAGCATCGGGTCGTCGCCGGTCTCCTTGAGCACCCGGCGGGCGCGGTCGGCGACCGCCACGGTGTTGGCGCCCGACTCCTTGACGACGTTTAGGCCGATGGCGCGCCCCTGGTCCAGGTGCCGCCCGTAGTCGAGATCGGGCTCGGCGAGGGCCACCGTCGCCACGTCCTTGAGCCGCAGGCCGCGGTCGTTCACCGGGAACTGCCGGAACTCCTCGAGGTTCGCGAACTGGTTGACCACCCGCAGCGGCCAGGCCTCGTCCTGACGGCGGATCATCCCGGCGTTGAGGCTGCGGCTCGAGGCATCGAGCCGCGACAGCACCTGGCTCGCGTCCAGACCGTGCCGCCCCAGTGCCGCCAGCGAGAAGTCGATCCGCACCTGGGGCGGCTCGATCCCGTAGAGCTCCACCTTGGCCACCCCCGGCACGCGGCGCAGCGGGTCGGCCACGTGGCGGTTGAGCAGCTCGTAGTCGCGCGAGAGGTCGCGGTCGGCGGCGATCCGGCACTCGAGCACCGGGATGTCCGAGGAGCGGAAGCTGTTGACCTGGATCTGATCCACGTCGACCGGCAGCTGGTCGCGGATGCGCTCCAGCTTCTCGCGCGCCTCGACCCGCAGCGGGGCGATGTCCTCGCCCCAGTCGAACTCGATCGAGATGTTGGCGGCGTTGGCCGAGGACCACGAGTTGATGCGCCGCACCCGGCTCAGCGTGGCGAGCGCCTCCTCGGCCGGGCGGGTGATCTCCTCCTCCACCTGGGCGGGCAGGGCATTCGGGTAGGGGATGCTGATCTCGAGGCTCGGGAAGCTGACCTCGGGCAGGAAGGCGAGCGGCAGCCGCGGCACGGCGATGGCGCCGACCAGCAGGACGCTCACCAGCACCATGCCCGCGGTGACCGGGTTGCGCAGGCTCCAGCGCGGCAGGCCCATGCGCTAGCCCGGCCGGCCCAAGACCGGGACGGATCGCGGCGGCGCTTGGGCACGGCCCGCGCCGCGCACCACCGCGGCCCCGTAGAGCCACGCCATGGCGGCGGCGAAGCCGAAGAGGCCCCAGCGCAGCGCGGCCAGGCGGGGCGGCATCGGCATCGGGCTCACCAGCTGATAGAGCAGGTTGAACACCCAGTAGCCGCCGATCGCGAGCAGCACCCACCGGCCGGTGCGATCCCTCGCGTCGCGGCGGAAGGCCAGGGCCACGGTGGCCGCTCCCCCGGCGAGCAGCAGGTAGCTGAACGACGCGTTGAGCATGAACAGCGCCCAGTGCAGCATCGGCCACGGCGTGAGCGCCTTCCCCCAGCCCCAGAGGAACGGCAGACCGAAGTGGTAGAGGGCCATGCCGGCGGTGAGGACGCCGGCCGCGGCCAGGCCCAGGTCCGGAGCACGCGGGGGTTCCGCGCGCGCAGGCAGCGGGAGCACGGTCAAGGACGCCTCCTTACGGCTTGCGGTCGAGGGTCGCGTAGACGACCGGCAGCACCACCAGCGTCAGCAGGGTCGAGCTCATCATGCCGCCGATCAGGGTGATGGCCAGCGGCGCGCGCAGGGCCGCGCCCTCGCCGACCCCGATCGCCATCGGCACCAGTCCCAGCACGGTGGTGAGCGTGGTCATCAGGATGGGCCGCATGCGGACCTGCCCGGCCTCGATGAGCGCGTCCACCTTGGAGAGGCCGCGGGCGCGCAGGCGTTTGGTATAGTCGATCAGCACGATGCCGTTGTTCACGACGATGCCGGCCATCACCACCATGCCGATGAGCACCATGACGGAGAGCGTCGTGCCGGTCAGCAGCAGGGTGGCCACCACGCCCACCAGCGCCATCGGCAGCGTGAACATGATGACGAACGGGTGGAGCAGCGACTCGAACTGGCTGGCCATGACCAGGTAGACCAGGAACACCGCCAGCAGGATGGCGAACCTGAGCGAGCCGAACGATTCGCCCAGCTCGCGGTTCTGGCCGGCCAGCGTCACCTTGGCGCCCGGCGGGACGGCCATCCCGTCCAAGGCCGCCTGGATGTCCTGGGCCACCGCCGAGAGGTCGCGCCCCTTGAGGTTGGCCGACACCACCGCCGCCCGCTGCTGGGCGATGCGCCGGATCTCCGCCGGTCCGCGCGCGACGCGCACGTCGGCCACCGCGCCCAGCGAGACCGCCCGGCCGGCGGTGCGGCCCACGTCCAGGTTGGCGAGCTCGGCCACCACCGAGCGCTGCGCCTCGCTGGCGCGCACCCGCACGTCGAGCTTGCGGTCGAGGTCGCTGTACTGCGTGGCCGCCTCGCCCTGGATGGCGCTGCGCACCAGCCGTGAGGCGGTGGCGGGATCCAGGTCCATCGCCGCCAGCCGGTCACGATCGAAGGCGATCTGGACCTCGGGGTCTCCGAGGCGCATCGACGACTGCACGTCCTCGACGCCGCGCACGCGCGTGACCCGCTGAGCCACCGCCTCGGCCAGCGTGCGCAGCGAGTCCAGGTCGTAGGCGTAGATCTCGACCTCGACCGGGTTCTTGAAGCTGAGCAGCGCCGGGCGCTCGAACTCGTAGCTGAGCCCGGGCACCTGGTCCATCGCCTCGCGCAGCCTGGCCGCCACCTGCTCCTCGCCCCGGCGGTCGCCGGCATCCTTGAGGACCACCGCCACCTGGCCGCGGTTCGCCTCGCGGGCCGAGCCGGCGAAGGCCGCCAGGTCGGTCTGGCCGGCGCTGGTGGTGACGAACTTGACGCGGGGGTCGCCGGAGACGACGCGGGCGAGCCGGTCGAGCGCCGCGTCGGTCACCTTGAGCGCCGCCCCCTCGGGCAGCCGCACGTTGAAGTGGAACTCCCCCTGGGTGAACGACGGGAACAGGTTCCGGGGCAGCACCAGGCCCACGACCACGGTGAGGACGAACAGGGCGGTGGCCAGGCCCAGCACGCGGCCCCGCCGCGCCAGCGCGCGCCGGAGCAGGCCCGGGTAGACGCGCACCAGGGCGCCGTAGCCCACGTCGAACGGGATCAGCAGGCGGTCCACCCAGGGCCGCGCCCGACGGCCGGTACTACGGGCGCCGCGGGTCAGGAGCCGCGGCAGCGCCAGCACCGCGAACGTGGCCCAACCGAGGATCCGGCGCCAGCGCCCCTGCGGGCCCGGGGTCGTCGCGGGCGCGCCCGCGGCGGCGCCCGCCGGGTGCCCACCGCGGGCGCCCAGCGCGTAGAGGGTCGGCACCAGCGTCAGCGCCACCGCCAGCGAGACCAGGTGCGAGAACGAGATGGTGAGCGCCTGGTCGCGGAACAGCTGGCCCGCGAGCCCTTCGACGAACACCAGCGGGAAGAACACCGCCACGCTGGTCAGCGTCGAGGCGGTCACCGCCATGGCCACGATCGCCGTGCCCTCGCCCGCGGCGCGGCGGGCGTCCAGGCCCTCCTCGCGTTTCTTGAAGATGCTCTCCAGCACCACGATCGAGGCGTCGACCAGGTTCCCCACCGCGAGCGCCAGTCCCCCCAGCGACATGAGGTTCAGCGACAGGCCGAGCCGGTACATGATGATGAAGGTCGCGAGCACCGAGACCGGGATCGAGAGGGCGACGATGATGGTGGTGCCGAGCTGGCGCAGGAAGGCGAACAGCACCAGCACCGCCAGCAGGCCGCCGAGCCAGGCGGCATCGGTGACGTCGCGGATCGCGCTGTCGATGTAGCGCGACTGGTCGGCCACGGTGACCATCTTCATCGCCGCCGGCAGCGGCAAGCGCTGGATGCGCCGCTTGACCGCCCGTGCCACCGCCACGGTGTTGGCGTCGCCCTCCTTGTAGATGGAGATCTCGACCGCCTCGCGCCCGTCGAGGCGCGCGACCACGTCGCGGTCCTTGGCGCCGCGGCCCACACTCGCCACGTCGGCGAGCCGGACCACGCCCTCGGGCCGCGAGGCCAGGATGACCCGGCCGATCTCCTCGGGGCTCAGGAACTGGTTGGTGGCCCGGATCAGGTATTCGGACTGTCCCTCGGTGAGCGATCCGCCGGCGAGGTTGATGTTCTCCTCGGCCAGCCGGGTCGAGACGTCGGCCAGCGTCAGGCCGACCGCCGAGAGGCGGTGCGCGTCCACATCGACCGAGATCTCCTGCTCCTCCCCGCCCACCACCTTCACGGCCGCCACCCCGGGCGCGCCTTCCAAGTCGGCCTTGACCGTGTGCTCGGCGATGCGGCGCAGTCCGAGGAGGTTGCCGCCTCCCGAGAGCCGCAACCGCATGATGGGATCGAGCGACGGATCGAAGCGCAGCACCGCCGGACGGCGCGCCTCGCGGGGCAGCGACACCAGATCGAGCTTCTCGCGCACGGCGAGCGAGGCCAGGTCCATGCGCGTGCCGGTCGCGAACTCGAGCGTCACCTCGGACTGCCCCGGGCGCGAGACCGAGTGGAGCCGGACCAGCCCCGGCACCACGCCCACGCCCTCCTCGACCGGACGGGTCACGAACTGCTCGACGTCGCCGGGGGCCGCGTCGGGCAGGTCGGTGCGCACCGTGAGCGACGGATAGGAGATGTCGGGGAGCAGGTCCACCGAGAGCCGGGAGGCCGCCACCAGGCCGAACAGGACCACCCCGAGGGTGGTCATGAACACGGTGACCGGGCGCCGGATGGAGCCGTCGATGAGGCGCACGGGCGCCCTCCCCTGGACCGGATCGGGTGACTAGAAGTGGACCGGCTTGATGCGCGAGCCCTGCTTGAGCCCGCCCTGGCCGATGGTGACCACCTGATCGCCGGACACCAGGCCGGCCAGCACCTGGGCGGCGTCGCCCGAGACCGCGCCGAGCCGGACCGGCACGCGCGCCACGGTGTCGCCGCGCGCGACGAACACGTAGTCCTCGCCGTCCTCGTTGAGCGCGGCGCGGCGGGGCAGCAGCAGCGCATCGTCGAACACCCCGGTGCGGATGCGGACGCGCACGAAGCTCCCGGGGCGCAGCAGCCCCTCGGGATCGCGCACCTCGAGCGTCACCTTGAAGGTCCCGTTGCTGCGCTCGACCACCGGGTTCACCAGGGTGACGCGGGCCGGGAACGACTTGCCGGGATGGGCGTCCACCTCGAGGCTGGCCGTCTCGCCGACCTGCACGTGGCCCAGCTCGCGCTCGGGGAAGAACACGCGCGCCAGCATCGGCTCCACGTCCACCAGCCGGAAGCACTCGCGGCCGGGCATCACCGTCTCGCCCAGGTGGATCATGCGATCGGTCACGCGTCCGGCGAACGGGGCGACCACGCGCATGTTGGCCAGGTCGTGGCGGCGCTGCTCCAGCTCGACGTTGGCGGCGCGCAGCTTGAGATCGAGGTCGTCCAGCTCCTTGGGGCTCAGGAAGCCCTGGGTCGCCAGCTGGTGGCCGCGGTCGGCGTCGCGCTTGGCGCCCTGGGCCGCCAGATCGGCGCGCTCCACCGCCAGGCGCGCGTCGGTGTCGTCGAGGCGCGCGAGGATCGCACCCCGCTCCACCCAGCGGCCCTCCTCGCTGCGGACCTCCACCACCTCGCCCTGCCCGCGGGCCACCAGGGCGGCCGAGTTCCGGGGCTCGAGCGACGTGGTGGTCTCGAGCCAGGTCGAAATGCTGCCCTTCTGGATCAGGCTCAGCTCGACCGGCGAGGCCGGGGGGCCCTCGCGGTCACTCTTCTTCTTGCCGTTGCCGCGCGCGTTGCGCGCCAGGAACACCCCGCCCACCGCGCCGGCCACGATCAGGACGGCGAGCGCGGACCACACCCAGACGGTGCCCAAGCGCCGCGGCTTGATCGGAGCGTCCATCGTCGCCTCCTTAAAGGGGTGAGGAGCCGCCGCCTTGAGGCCCCTCGCGCTCCCGCACGCCGCACATTACGGCGCGGTGGAGTGGCGGGTTGCAGTGACGGCCTCCCCGCACCCTGGGGATTGAAGCGGTGGCGCCCGCCGTGCCATGCTCGCCCCGGCGGGCCACCCGACCGACCGTTCCAACGGCGGCCGGTCGCACGACCCGTCGCACGGCCGGTCGCACGACTGGTCGCACAACCCGCCCTACTCCAGCCCTTGGACCCTTCCGGGGGGCTCCCCGGTTTCACCGGAGGCGGAATGACCCGCGCGCGTGCCGCAATCCTCGGGACGCCGACCCGGGCGTCCCTCCCCGCGGCCTGGAGCGGCACGGCTCTACGCACCACGGCCCTGGTCATCACCCTGCTCGGGGCCACGGGTCTGGCCCACGCCCAGCGGGCGCCCGGGGGGCCGGCGGTCGGTGAGGTGGTGCTCCCGACTCCGGCGGTGCGGCTGGCGCGGGCGTCCGAGCGGCCGGCGCTCGAGGCGCAGCCGTCCTGGCGGGGCTTCCTGGCGCGCCACGGCACGTGGCAGGCGCTGTGGAACGCCCGCACCGGCACGCCGCACCGCGCCTTCGGCCCGCCGATCCGGATCGCCGGGCGCCTCGACGATCCGGCCGCGGTCGAGGCCGCGGTGCGCGGCTGGATCGCCGGCGAGCCGGACCTCTTCGGGAGGCCGACGCTGGAGCGCCGCCGTACCATCCGGGTCCGGGACCTCTGGTACCTGAGCTTCCGTCAGACCCGGGGCGGCCTCCCGGTGCTGGGGGCGGACTGGGAGTTCCGCTTGAGCCCGAGCGGCACGCTGGTCGCCTTCGGTGTCGACGCCCACCGGCTCGCGCCGGCCCCGGCCGAGGGGCCGAGCCTCCCGGCCGCGGTGGCGCGGGCCGCGGCGCGCGCCGGCCTCCACTTCGACCCGGCCCGCGATCGGGTCCTGGGCGGCGAGGATCGCGCGCTGCTGCCGGTGGTGACCGAGGACGGCCTGAGCTACCGGGTGGTGCTCGCGGCGCGGGTGCTCACCGCCCAGCCGCCGGGCGACTGGCTCACCTTCGTGGACGCCGCGACCGGCGAGGTGCTGTGGCGCCGCGACCGGATCCGCTACGCGGTGTCCGGCACGGTGACCGGCGGCATCCACGCCCTGCTCCCGACCGACCCGCTCACCTCACGGCCGTTCGACAGCCTCTGGGTGAGGACGGGAGCCGTCGCGGGCGTGACCAACGGGCTCGGGCACTACTCGGTGCCGGCCAAGCTCACCGTGACCGTGAGCGCCGACCTGAGCGGGCCCGCGTGCCAGGTGAACCGCGCCGACGGTGTCGCGGACGCCACGTTCTCGACCTCGGTCCTCGCCCCCGCCACCGTCGACATCGACTGGGCCGCGGCCGACGACGCCGAGCGGGACGGCTTCTACCACGTCAACCGCGTCCACGACTACGTCAAGGCGCTCGATCCGGGCTTCACCGGCCTCGATTACGCCCTGCCCTGCGTCGTCGACATCAACGCCACCTGCAACGCCTACTGGGACGGGAGCGGCGTCAACTTCTATGCCGAAGGCGGCGGCTGCCCGAACACCGCCACCATGCCCGACGTCGTCTACCACGAGTACGGGCACGGGGTGAACGACCAGCTCTACATCCAAGCCGGCGCCCCGGACGGGATGACCAACGGCGCCCTCCACGAGGGCACCGCGGACGTGCTCGCCGCCTTCGTCGAGGACAGTCCCGAGGCCGGCAAGGGCTTCTTCGGCCCCGGGACGATCCTGAGGTCGCTCGACAACACCCGGCGCTGGCCCGAGGACGGCAGCCGCGATCCCCACCTCACCGGGCTCATCCTCGGCGGGGCGTTCTGGGACCTGCGCCAGAGCGTGGGCCTGGCGGTGGCGGCCCGGCTCTCCCACTACGCCAAGTACGGGCTGCCCGATGATTACGACGACGGGGTGGCGATGAACGAGTTCTTCATCGAGACGCTGGTCGCCGACGACGACGACGCGGACCTCTCGAACGGCACGCCCCACGCCGCCCAGATCATCGCCGCCTTCAACGCGCACGGCATCGGCACCGAGATGTTCATGAGCCTCGCCCACACGCCGCTCGCCGACCAGGCCGGGGCCGGCCCGTATCCGGTCACGGCCGTCGCGCGCTACCAGCCCCGGCCGCCCGCGAACTTCGGCGGATTGAGCGGGCCGCCGACGCTGCACGTGGCGGTCGACAGCGGGGCGTTCCAGAGCCTGCCCATGGCGCCCACCGGGACTCCCGACGAATTCGCCGCCGCCATCCCGGGGCAGAGCGGGGCCGTGGTGCGCTACTACCTGAGCGTCAGCGACACCTACGGCGGCACCCTCACCGCCCCGCTCGGCGCCCCCGCGAACGCCTACCGCTTCGTCGCCGGGCCGGCGACGATCCTGGTCGACGACGACATGGAGACCAACGCGTTCTGGCAGGCGGGCGAGTTCGGCGACGACGCCTCGACCGGACTGTGGATCTGGACCGACCCCAACGGCACCAGCGTCAACTTCCCCCTCGAGGTCCAGCCCGAGGACGACCACACGCCGTTCCCGGGCTACCTGTGCTGGGTGACCGGCAACGCGTACCCCGGAGCACCGGTCGGCACCAACGACGTGGACGGCGGGCACACCACGCTCACCACCGCCCTGTTCGACGCGACCGCGGCCGGGACCCACGACCCGGTCATCAGCTACTACCGTTGGTTCACCAACGACCAGGGCGCCAACCCCGGCGAGGATCACTGGCGCGCCGACCTCTCGAACGATGCCGGCGGCACCTGGGTGAGCATCGAGGACACCGCCCAGAGTCCGCCCGCCTGGCAGCGGGTCGTGTTCCGCATCGCCGACTACGTGACCCCGACCGCCGAGATGAAGATGCGGTTCATCGCCGAGGACGTGGGCGGCCCCTCGCTGGTCGAGGCGGCGGTGGACGACTTCCGCCTGCTCGCCTTCCCCAACGGCGCGGTGGCGGCGGACGGTCCGCGGCCGGCGCCCGCGCTGGCCTTGGCCCTCGCCTCGGCCAATCCCGCGCGCGGCGGCATGCGCCTGCGGATCGCGCTCCCGGCCGCGGGACCGGCGTCGCTGAGCGTCTACGACCTGGGCGGGCGGCGGGTCCGCACGCTGCTGGACGAGACGCGCCCGGCCGGGGCCAGCACGGTGGCCTGGGACGGGCGCGATGACCGCGGCGCCAAGCTCCCGAGCGGCGCCTACTTCGCCCGGCTCATCGCCTTGGGCGCCACCCGGACCCGGGCGCTGCTCTTGGCCGAGTGAGGGGTCGCGCTTACGAGGACGTGGCGTGGGCGCGGTACTTGATGCCGCAGCCCAGCGCCTTGGACTCGCGCACCGCCACTGCCTTGCCGCCCACCGTGGCCTCGAGCGCGTCGCGCAGCCAGCGCGCGGTGACCTTCTCGGGCTCCTTGGCGTTGTCGTCGATCGCGCCGTGGTAGACCAGCTTGCCCTTGCGGTCGAACAGGAACGCCTCCGGCGTGTGCGAGGCGCCGAACGCCCGCGCCAGGTCCGACGTGGCGTCGACCACGTACGGGAACGCCATCCCGCGCTGCTTCGCGCGCGCCTGCATCGCCTCGTAGGCGTCCTCGGGATAGGCCGACGGGTCGTTGGAGTTGACGGCGACCACCCCGACGCCGCGCTTGGCGTAGGTGTTGCCGAGCTCGACGATGCGCGTCTCCCACGCCTTGGCCCACGGGCAGTGGTTGCAGGTGAACACGACCAGCGTGCCCTTGGTACCGCGCAGGTCGGCGAGCGCGACGCTCTTGCCGTCCACGTTCATCATCTTGACGTCGCTCATCGGTGCCACGGCGCCGAGGGCGAGCGGCTGCGGCGGGTCGGCGGCGCCCTTCGGCGCCTCCTGGGCCCGGACCGACAGGGCGGTGAGCAGCAGTCCCGACGCCATCCACACCATCGCGCGATGCCTCATGACGCTCCTCCGTTAGGGACCCGGGGCGTGAGGTGCCGCGAGTGCGGCCTCCACCCGGGTCTTCAGGGTGTCGTAGCTGGTCTTGCCTTCGTGGAACCAGAGCTTCCGGCCGCGGCCATCATAGAGGACGGTGGCCGGCAGCGCGCCGCTCCAGCGAGTATCCAGCGTGTCGATGAACGGCGTGTCCGGACCTTGTTTGAGATACGTCACGAAATCGACGCGATGCTCCGCGAGGAACCGCTTCACGCCGGGCAGCTCGGAGTCGAAGTCGGCCGAGACCAGCACCAGCCTGAGGCCGCGCGCGCGGTCCTCCCGCTCGAGGCGCATCAGGTCCGGGAACTCCTCGCGACAGGGCACGCACCAGGTGGCCCAGGCGTTGAGCAGCACGATCCGCGCCCCCTTGGCGCGCACCGCCGCCATGACCTGGGCGGGCGTGGCGGACCGGACCTCGGGCGCGCGCCGGACCTCCGCCCCGGCCGATGCGCCGGCGGGGGTGTCGGCCGAGCCGGCGGACCGTGCCGCGTGAGGCGTGGGCGCGCACGAGGCGAGCGTCGCCAGCAGCACCGCACCGAGGGCCAAGCCGACGCGCGCGCCACACCCGATCATCGGGGCGATGCGTTCGCGGTCGACCCTGCCCCGGCCTTACTCAGGACGAACCGCAGCCGGCCGTGGGCCTCCCGCAGCGCGCGCTCCACCGCCTCGGGCGTCTCGCCGCGCGCGAACAGGAACCCGGGATAGCGCGAGCCCTCGGGGAACGGCACCAGCCGCTCGCCGGGATGGGCGGTGATCGCCACCGCCTCGATCCCCGGCACGCGCCCGGCCTGGTCCGCGCCCTCGACCCGCTCCAGCACGCCCTCAGAGGGGATGGGGATCATCATCACGCCGGCCGCGCGCCGCTCGCGCGTCAGGCCCTCGGTCTTAAGCCCCACGGCCTGGCGCAGGATCAGCTCCTCGAGCGAGACGCCGTCGCCGAAGCTGAGCACCCGCGAGCACAGCCCGCCGATCGGGCGCGCCGCGACCTCGATGATCCACGGTCCCCGCGCGTCGACGCGCAGCTCGGCGTGGACCGGGCCGCGGGCGAGCCCGAGTGCGGCCACGGCCCGCGTCGCGCAGTCGATGACCGCCGCCTGGGCGTCGGCCGGCAGCCGGGACGGCGTGACGTAGATCGTCTCCTCGAAATACGGGCCGTCGAGCGGGTCGGGCTTGTCGAACAGCGCCAGGACGCGCAGTGCCTTCCCCTCGACCAGGCCCTCGAGCGCCACCTCGCGCCCCGGGATGAAGGCCTCGGCCAGTCCGGTCACCGCGTCCTCGCCGCACGCCCCCACGTCCTTGGAGGCGAGCAGTGCGCGCAGCCGGCGCAACGCCGCCCCCAGCGCCGGCGCGTCGTCGGCGCGCATGACGCCCCGGCTGGCCGAGAGCTTGAGCGGCTTGAGCACGCACGGGAAGCCCACCTTGGCGCCGATCGCCCGCGGGTCCGCATCGAGCCGGCAGGGCGTGAACGCCGGGACCGGCAGGCCCGCGGCGTCGAGCACGTCGCGCTGGCGCTGCTTGTCGCGCGCCGCCTCGACCGCCGCCAACGGGTGGTGCGGCAGCCCGAGGCGCGCCGCGATCACCGAGGCCAGGATGACGGTGTCGTCGTCGACACCGACCACCGCCTTGAGCGGCCGCGTGGCCGCGAACCCCGCCACCGTCTCGGCGGCCGCCTCGGGATCGGCGAAGTCGAGCGTGAGCACGCGCTCGGGCTCGCGCCCCGCCCAGACCAGACGGCGGTCGGTGCCCACGGTCACCTCGAGCCCGAGCCGGCGCGCGGCGGTGAGGAACGCCTCGGCCCGCCAGGTGGTGGTCGGCAGCAGCAGCAGGACGCGCGCGGGCGTGGGAGGGTTGGTCACTTCTTGGACGGGGCGTAGAACGGGTTGCGCCCCGCGGCGTGGTCGGTCTGGTCGAGCACCTCGCCCAGCTCGGGGATCTCCCGTCGCAGCAAGGTCTCGATGCCCTGCTTCAAGGTGACGTCGGCCATGCCGCATCCCTGGCAACCGCCGCCCAGCTGGAGGAACACGTTGTTCTCCTGCACCCCGAGCAGCTCGACCCAGCCGCCGTGGGCGCCCACGGCGGGATTGATCTCGCTGTCCAGCAGCTGCTGGACGCGGGCGCGGATCTCCTCCTCCCCCGGCACGTCCACCAGGGCCGCCGCGCCGATGGGCGGCGTGCCGCTCTGGAGCTGGGCCCGGATCGCGGCCCCCACCCGGCGCGCCAGGTCGGGCCACTCGCCCAAGCCCGCGCGCGTCACGGTGACGGTCTCGCGGGCGACCAGCACGGCGGCCACGTCGCCGAGCGCGAACAGGGCCTCCGCCAGCGGCGAGCCCTTGGCCTGCTCGGCCGACGCGAAGAAGAGCGCGCCTCGTTCCAGCAGCGGGCGGTCCAGGGTGAAGCGGCAACGCTGCGCGTCCAGCGGCAGCGCCTTGATGTTGATCTCTGGATCCATCGTCACAGGCTCTCCGACCACGTGGAAACCGACGCGGGCGACCTTCGCCCGCCCGGCCCGTCCACCCTATCATGCCGGCGCTAGTGTCCCGTCCCAGGAGTAGCTTGCCAGTCGGCTGCCGCTGCATCCCGGCCGACTGCGTTGCTCCTCCTCGAGGTATCCCCTTGATACAACTTCGTCGTCGCGCCTTGTCGGCCGGGCGCGTCGGCAGCCTTGGTGGTCAAGGTACTTCTGGGACGGGACACTAGCCATGACGCTGAGGATCGAGACCATCGTCCGGACGACCTGGGTGGGACTCCTGGGACGGGACACTGGACCGCCGCGGCTCCCGCCGTCTCCTGAGGACCGAACCGGCCCTCGATCGGCTCCGCTCAGCAGAACCACGGCTCGCTGAGGCGCGGCACGCGGTGGCGGCGCGCGGCCGCCGCCTCGGCGCCGGGGGTGGCCTCCGGCACCCGCCCGGCGGCGGCCAGCGCCACGGCGCGCACGCG
>VBPB01000052.1 GCA_005893365.1 Candidatus Eiseniibacteriota bacterium | reverse complement strand
CTCACGCAATAGGCGAACATCGATGAACACGCCGCGGGCCGGTAGAGCTTGCGCGCGTCGAACTCGGCGAGGTAGGCGAGCAGAGCGGACGTGGTCACCCGGTCCTGGGTGGCCATCGCCTCCAGACCGCGGCTCAGGGCCGGGTTCGAGAGATGGGTCAGCGAATAGTGCTTCACGTTCAACTCCTCGACGGGGGCGGGTAGTCGAGGGGGCTCGATGCGACGAACCCATCATCGCACGAGCCTTTTCGGCGCTCAGGGATGCCCGCAGCGCCCACCGATCATCGCGCCACCGATTCGTTGCTGCGGCCGACCGCTCGAGCCCGCGGGGGCGCGTCCTGAGCGCTCTGGCGCGCGTCTTCGTGAACCGGTGACCAGCGCCCGCGCCATGGCCCCGCGAGCCTGTCAAGAGATTTCGCGCGTCTGCCGTGAATCCTCTCGGGATCACGCGGAGACCTTCCGAGATCCTCGACCGCCCGCGCCCGCCTTCAACCCCCTACCGCAGCGCGCCGCTCGGCACCCGCATGGCGCCCCGCGCCAGGGCCCACACCAGGACGAACGGGACCACGAGCGAGGAGGCGAGGCCGATCGGCGCGCGCCCTCACGGGCATCGTCGTGCTAGTACGAGAAGTGGAACTGGATGAACCCCTGGGTCTCGTCGGGCAGCGACGACGCCTTGGGCGCCACGCGCCGCAACGACCCGCGCAGCTCCGCGAACGGGACCGGCACCCACTCCGCTTCGAGCGAGTAGCGGTCGAACGTGTTGACGTCGCGAATCGCCGGGAGGGTGGAGCGGTCGAGCTCCAGCCGGTCGTAGCGGGTCCGGAGGTTGAGCCAGCGCCACGGCGCGTAGTCGAGCTCGCCGAAGCCGGCCAGCAGGTTGGTCTTCCCACCGGTCGCGGCCGCATCCGTCCCGGCCGCGATCTCGCCCACCGCGGCCACCGGCCCGCGGTGCGCCAGCATGTAGTATCCCCACCGCGTGGCGCGCTTGAGGAAGCTCGAGGTGCCGCGGTAGTCGTCGTACAGCGACACGCCGCCTTGAGACCACGCGCTGCGGTAGCCGAGCTTCACCGTCTTGGCCTGCGCCCGACCGCCGGCGAGCGGATGGGATTGGCCGTTGGTGAACGCGGCGCGCGCGAAGAAGGGGCCGCGCTCGGCCCCGATCTCGACCCCCATGTCGGGATTGCGCGGGTCGTAGGGCAGGAACGTCTGCACCGGGTAACCCTCCACGAACGAGTTGCGGGTCGCCACGGTGTGGTCGTCCATGCGCAGCCCGAACGGGGTGCGGAACCGGCCCGCCTTGAGGTAGGTGTCCCAGGGGCCGCCCGAGATCATCCCGAAAGCGTCGCGCGTGACCGAGGACCCGTCGAAGCCGTCGCGCGTGTAGACCAGCGTCAGATTCGGATGGGGCTGGAGGGTGAGGTGGAACGCGTTCTCCATGTTGAAGAACCCGACCTCGTCCAACCCCTTGACCTGACCGGCCTCGGTGGCCAGGAGCATGAAGCGCTGGTTGATCCCGATGTAGATCGGGACCTTGTCCCCGAGCCGGTTGCCGATGTCCAGGTCATGCCAGCGGCTGGTGGTGTCCTCGGGCTCCACCCGGTGGCGGTTGCGCGCGAAGGCGAAGCCGAACTCTTTGCGCGGGCCGCCGCCGTTGGGATCGAAATGGCACGACTCGCACAGGAGCCCGGTGCGCGCCGCGTAGAGCGGCACCGTCTGGGCGCGGCGCGCGGAGAGCAGGGCCCCCAGCGAGGCGAGGATCAGGACGAAGGCGACGGTCCGACGCGGATGACACATGGGCGACCTCCTGAGCGTGAGGGTTCGCGGCTGCGGCGACGCGGCCCGCGACGGCGGGTCCGACTACTGCTTGCCCCACAGGTACACGTGGAAGCCCACCTGGGTGAAGTTCCGACCGAAGGTACCGAAATCGGTCGTGCTCGTCGCGCCCGTCTCGCCGGGCTTGTAGTTGACGAAGCCGACGCCGTGACTGGCCGAGACGCTCACGTTGTCGGCGAGGAACACCTCGGCCTCGATCTCGCCGGAGATCGTGATGAACTTGTCGGTGATGGTCTCGAACGTCCCGGGCACGGCCGTGACCACGGCCACGAAGTCCTGCTGGCTGGCGTAGTCGAAGCCCGGGCGCGCGATGACGTGGACGCGGTCCCAGCGCTTCACGCAGATGGGGATGCCGGCGTCGATGCTCCAGTCGTGCGAGTACTTGTCGGCGGCCTCGTCCTTGTGCGAGGAGAAGCCGAAGCCGAGGTCGATCCCCACCTTCTGCTCGCCGAGCCACCACCGGACGCCGATCGGCGCGCCGATGCGCAGCTCGTCGGCGTTGCGGGCGCCGATGTCATTCGGCCGGAATCCCAGCCCACCGGAATTGTGCTCGTCCGCGCCCGCCACGCTGCTGCACGTGACCGCGAGCGCGATGATCGCCACCAACCGGATCAGTCGCTTCATGGCATCGCTCCTGGATGACGTGGGACATCGGGAGTCTTCACCAGCGGGATCCATCACCTGGCCGATCGCGTCGCGTCGCGGGACACCACCTCCTCGCCGCGGCCGATCACGGAATGGGGGACTCGCGGAGGGGTTCGGGGGGCGAGCCCGGTCACGAGCGTGGTGGGCTTCGATGCATCCGGTCGAGCGCGGGATTCGGCGTGGCCGCGGCGGGCGCGCAGGGCACGTCGTTCGAGCGAGGCTCCGCCCGGGGGAGCCCCGCGACCGCCGCGGACCATGAGCCCACGGTCGCCATCGCTCCTTTGGCGCTCGCGCCGACGAGCGGGTGCCTCCGGGAGCCGCATCACGGAGGTCTGCGTGTGGCCTACGAGGCGTGCAGGATCCCGGTCAATCCTCCGAGCGGTACAGCTCCCGCGCGGTCATGAGGTGGCGCATCGCCTCCTGCCGTCGTCCCATCGACTCCAGCAGGAGTCCCAGGTTGCAGTGGGCGTCGGCGAAATCGGGGTCGCGGGCCACGGCCTGGCCGTAGGCGAGGACCGCCTCGTCGCGCCGTCCCTGCTCCTCCAGCAGCACGCCGAGGTTGAAGTGCGGGGTGGGATCGTCGGGCTCGAGCCGCACCGCGTCGCGGTACTGCGCCTCCGCCCGCCCGCGCTCGCCGGCGAGGTGGTAGAGCCGCCCCAGGTTGACGCGCGCGTCGGCCATGGTGGGGGCGCGCTCGATGACGCGCTGATAGGCCGCGATGGCCTCGGCGGGGGCGCGCCCCTCGAGGTCGAGGGCGAGCTCGTACCACTGCTCGGCGCTCATCGCCTCGGGATCATCCGCCGCCGGCGTGCCGGCGCCCGGCGCCTCGGCCGCCCGCGCCACCGGGGACGACCGCTGGGCGCTGCCGGCCGGGGGTACCCCGATGGTGCGCGCGCGGTCCACGATCTCGGCCGCCTCGAAGTCGAGCAGGAACTGCCCCGAATCGGGCTGCCACGCGGACTCGCCGTCCGAGGCGACGATGCGCTCGCCGTCGGCGCGGATGGTGATGCTGGTGAGCGGGGCCCCGGCCGCGAGCTGCCCGCGCAGCGAGGACCAGATGCGGCGGATGCGCCGCATCGACACGCCCGCCTCGAGCAGGCCCTTGGCGCTGCGCAGCAGCACCAGGTCGCGGAACCCGAACGAGAGCGGCCCGAGGGGCCCGCGCTGCGGCGCCAGCAGCCCGGCGCGGGCCAGGCTCCTCAGGCGCGCCTCCGGGACCTCGAGGATGCGCGCGGCCTCGCGCAGGGAGAAGCGCTGCTCCGTCCCTGGGTCCAGGGCGGTCTCGCCCGCCGCCGTCACGCGATCGCCCTCCCGCGAACCCGTCTCATCGCCCTGCCCTCCGTGGTCCGACTGGCGCCGCGCGCCGCCGCGTCAGCGCTTGCCGCCCTGGGCCTTCTTCTCGCGCGGCGCCGCCTCGGCCTTCTCGCGCCGCGCCTTGGCCGCGGGCTTCTTCTCGAGCTCCGTCTCGGCGCCGGCGGTCCGCCCGGCGCCGGTGCGCTTGCCGAGGCTCTGCTTCAGGGCGTCCATCAGGTCGATCACCTGGGTCCGCTGCGCCTGCGGCGCCAGCGAGGTCACCTCGCGGCCCTCGACCTTCTGCTCGACCGCCGCCAGCACGCGGGTGCGGTACTCGTCGGCGTACTTCTCGGGACTGAATTTCTCGCCCGACAGCTCGCCGATCAGGCGGTCCGCCAGCTCCAGCTCGCCCGGCTTGATCTTGGACGCGTCGCCCTTGTCCACCTCTTTGAAGTCGCGCACCTCGTCGGCGAAGTACATGGTGTGCAGCATCAGCCCGTCCTGCGAGGGCCGGATCAGCACCAGGCTCTCCTTGCCGCGCATGCAGAACTGGGCCAGTGCCACCCGCTTGGCCTTCACCATCGCGTCGGTGAGCAGGCGGTAGGCTTTCTCGCCGCCCTTGTCGGGCCCGAGGTAGTAGGTCTTCTCGAAGTAGATCGGGTCCACCTGCGCCAGCGGGACGAACTCGGCGATGTCGATCATGCGCGAGGTCTCGCCCTCGAGGGCCTTCAACTCCTCCTCGGTGAACTGGACGTACTGGTCCTTGGCGAACTCGTAGCCCTTGACCAGCGAGCTGCGCTCGACCACCTCGTTGCAGGTGGGGCAGAGCAGCTGCTGCTTGATGCGCCCGCCGCACTTGGGATGGAGCTGGTTGAACGAGACGCTCTCGGACGAGGCGGCGGTGAACATCTTGACGGGGATCGAGACCAGGCCGAACGAGATGGTCCCGGAGCCGATGGAATGCGGAGGCATGCGAGGGTTCCTCCAGGTGGGGGGAGTGGCTTCGCAGGCTAACACCGTGTTTTACTGTCCTCAACCCCGTTCCGATCGTCCCTCGCCTGGGGATCCATCGACCCGCGCTGATGCCCGCTCGCAAGAAACCCAAGCCCCGTTCATCGCCCGCTCCGAAGCCGGCTCGCTCAGAGTCGGAGCCCCGGCCATCGCCCGCCCCGCGGCGCGGGGGCTCGGGCTCCCTGGAAACCTATCGGCGGAAGCGGGACCCGGAGCGGACGTTGGAGCCGTTCGGTGGCTCGGCGCCCTCGACCGGTCCCACCGCGACCCGCTTGCCGCCGCCTTCTGGGGATCGGTTCGTGGTGCAGGAGCATGCGGCGCGGAATCTGCATTTCGACCTGCGGCTGGAGCTGGATGGCGTGCTCAAGAGCTGGGCGGTGCCGAAGGGGCCGTCGGTGCGGGCGGAGGAGAAGCGGCTCGCGGTGCACGTCGAGGACCATCCGCTCGAGTACGCGAACTTCGAAGGCGTGATCCCGGCCGGCAACTACGGTGCCGGGTCCGTGATCGTGTGGGATCGTGGCCCCTATCGCTCGTTCAAGCCCGAGGACATCCGCGAGCAGTACGAGCGCGGCAAGCTCGAGCTGGAGCTGTTCGGCCACAAGCTGGGCGGGCGCTGGACGCTGGTGCGCATGAGCCGGAGCGAGAAGGAGTGGCTGCTGCTCAAGAAGGTGGACGGTGCCGCCTCCGACTCGGACGTCATCGCGCGCCTGCCGCGCTCGGTGATCTCGGGGCTCACGGTCGAGGAGATGCGCGACGCCCCGGGCTGGCTGGCCGCGGTGCGGGCACGGCTCGCCGAGCTCGCCGCACCGCGCGGCGACCTGGCGGCGGCCGAGGTCAAGCACATGCTCGCCACGCCGGCGGCCGAGCCGTTCTCGCGCGCGGGCTGGGTGTTCGAGATCAAGTTCGACGGCGTGCGCGTCGTCGCCGAGCGGCGCGGCGAAGCGGTGCGCATGCTGGGCCGCAGCGGCGAGGACATCACCGCGCGCTACCCCGAGATCGCCCGGGCCCTCGCGGGCCTCCAGGTCGAGCGCTGCGTGCTGGACGGCGAGATCGTGGCCCACGACGCGTCGGGCCGGCCGAGCTTCGCGCGCCTGCAGAAGCGCATGCTGCTCTCGCGCCCGCGCGACGTCGCGGCGGCGATGGCCCGCGTGCCGGTGCGGGCGGTGTTCTTCGACTGCCTCATGTTGGAAGGCCACGACCTGCGCCGGCTGCCGCTGCTCGAGCGCAAGGAGATGCTGGCCCGCGTCCTGCCGCCTTCGGGCGTGGTCCAGGCCGGGGATCACGTGGCGGAGCACGGCGAGGCGTTCTTCGAGGCGGCCTCGGAGATGGGGCTCGAAGGCATCATCGCCAAGCGCGCCGCGAGCCCCTACGTGGGCAAGCGCTCGAGCGACTGGGTCAAGATCAAGTGCCAGCGCCGGCAGGAGTTCGTGATCGGCGGCTACACCGACCCCAAGGGCAGCGGGCGGCACTTCGGGGCGCTCCACGTGGGTGTCTACGAAGGCGACCGGCTTCGCCACGTCACCCGGGTCGGCAGCGGTTTCGACGGGGCCATGCAGGACCGGCTCTGGGAGCAGCTCCAGTCGCTCCGGCGCGACGCGTCGCCGTTCGGCGACACCGGGCCCAAGGGCCGTGAGGACCACTGGGTCGAGCCCCGACTCGTCTGCGAGGTGCGCTTCACCGAGTGGACCACCGAGGGCGGGCTCAGGCACCCGATCTTCCTCGGCATGCGCACCGACAAGCCGGCGATGGAGGTCCGGCGCGAGGACGGGAGCGATCCCGACCTCGAGGCGTCCGAGGCCGACGCGCCGGCCGAGGCCGAGGCCGAGGCGCCGCGCGAGACTCGTGCCGCCGACGGCGAGCCGCGCGTGGTGCGGCTCTCCAACCTGCGCAAGGTATTCTGGCCCGACGACGGTTACACCAAGGGCGACCTGATCGCCTACTACGACGCGATCGCCCCGCTCATGCTGCCATACCTGCGCGAGCGGCCGGTGGTGCTCACCCGCTATCCGGACGGCATCCGGGGCAAGTCGTTCTTCCAGAAGGACGCCCCGGTGTTCGTCCCCGACTGGGTGCGCACCGAATCGGTCTACTCCAAGGACTCGGACCGCGACATCCGCTTCTTCGTGCTCGACGACGCCGAGTCGCTGCGCTACGTGGCCAACCTCGGCACCATCCCGATCCACATGTGGAGCGCCCGTTCGGGCTCGCTGGAGAAGCCCGACTGGCTGGTGCTGGACCTGGATCCCAAGGGGGCGCCGTTCGCGCACGTGGTCGAGGTGGCGCGGGCGCTCCACCGGCTGCTCGACACGCTGGAGCTGCCGAGCCATCCCAAGACCTCGGGCGCATCGGGGCTCCACATCCTGATCCCGCTCGGGCGGCGCTACACGCACGAGGAGTGCCGCACCTTCGCGCGGCTGCTCGCGACCCTGGGCCATCAGGCCACCGCCGAGATCTCGACGCTCGCGCGCCCCATTCACGCGCGCGGCGGCAAGGTCTACATTGACTGGGGTCAGAACGGGCACGGCAACACCATCGTGGCGCCCTACTCGCTGCGGCCGCTGCCGGGCGCCCCCGCCTCGTGCCCGCTGCGCTGGAGCGAGGTGGGCGCCAAGCTCGATCCGGCGCGCTTCACGCTCAAGACCTTGCCCAAGCGCTTCGAGACGATGGAGGACCCGCTCCTGGGCGTGTTGGGCCAGGGGATCGACATGGGTGTGGCGGTCGCGGCGATCGAGGACATGATGAAGCGCGGCAAGGAGGAGGGATGAGCGGGGCGACGAGCCAGGCCACGCGCGCCGAGGCGCGCCGCATCACCGTCCCCGGCGCCGGCGAGGTGTCGGCGCTGCTGGTGATGCCCGCCAAGCCCACGGCGCTCTACGTGCTCGCCCATGGGGCCGGCGCCGGGATGCGGCACCCGTTCATGGAGGCGATCGCCCAGCGGCTCGCCGCGCGCGGCGTCGGCACGCTGCGCTACCAGTTCCCGTACATGGAGCAGGGCGGGCGCCGCCCCGATCCCGAGCCGGTGGCGGTGGCGACCGTGCGCGCCGCGGTGGCCGCGGGCCGCGCGGCGGCGGGCGGCCTGCCGCTGATCGCCGGGGGCAAGTCGTTCGGCGGGCGCATGACCTCGCGCGCCGCGGCGGCCGCACCGCTCGAGGGTGTCGCCGGGCTCGTGTTCCTCGGCTTCCCGCTCCATCCGACCGGGCGGCCCGGCACCTCGCGGGCCGACCATCTCGACCAGGTCCAACTTCCGATGCTGTTCCTCCAGGGCACCCGCGATACTCTGGCCGACCTCGGGCTGCTGCGGCCGGTGCTCGAACGCGTGGGGCGTCGCGCGACGCTCGAGGTGATCGAGCACGCGGACCATTCGTTCCACGTGCTCAAGCGCAGCGGGCGGACCGACGACCAGGCGCTGGATCAGCTGGCGGCCGCGGTGAGCGCGTGGCGGGAGGGTCTGTCGTGATCGTGCGGGTCGGGACCAGCGGCTACTCGTATCCCGAGTGGAAGGGGAACTTCTACCCCGAGAAGATGGCGGCCAAGGACATGCTGCGCTACTACGCCGAGCGCTTCCCCACGGTCGAGATCAACAACACCTTCTATCGCATGCCCAAGGAGGCCCTGCTCGACGGCTGGGCCGCCGAGGTGCCCGAGAGCTTCCTGTTCGTCCTCAAGGCGTCGCAGCGCATCACCCACATCAAGCGGCTCAAGGAGGTGGGCGAGGAGCTGACCTATCTGTTCCGGGTCGCCTCGACCCTGGGCGAGCGGCTCGGGCCGCTGCTGTTCCAGCTGCCGCCCAACTTCAAGAAGGACGCGCCAAGGCTCCAGAGCTTCTTCGACGCCATGCCGGCGCGGCGCCGCGTGGCGGTCGAGTTCCGGCACGCGTCCTGGTTCGACGACGAGACCTTCCAGATCCTGAGGAACCACGGCGCGGCGCTGTGCGTGGCCGACACCGGCGAGGAACCGGTGGCCCCGCTGGTCGCCACCACCGACTGGGGATACCTGAGATTACGGCGCGAGGATTTCAGCGACGCCGACCTCCAGGCCTGGGCCAAGCGCATCCTGGGGCAACCCTGGGGCGATGCGTTCGTGTTCATGAAGCACGAAGAGGAAGGCCGTGGGCCCAAGCTGGGGGCGCGGCTGATGGAGATCCTCGCAGGATAGGGATCAGTTGTGGGACTACCACTCCAAGCCGGACAAGAGGAAGAGAACGTGTCGAGAGCCGCTTTGCCAAGACCCCTTGCTACGGTGTCGGAGACCCCGGACGGCTTGGGAATCGCGGTGCCAGCACGAAAGAACTGTTTCCTGCGTGGAGTGGGCCGGCCTCGCCGGCCGCTTCGCGGCACGGCTTCGCGCGTAGAGAGGCGTAGACCGTGAAGCTCGAACGCGACAGCTTCCGACTCGCCGCCACCGACCTGGCGAACCACCTCGCCTGCCGGCATCTCACCGCGCTCGACCGGGGCCTCGCCGAGGGCCGGTGGAAACCGCCAGACTGGTACCGGCCCGAGGCGGAGGTGCTGGCACAGCGCGGCCTGGAGCACGAGCGTGCGTACCTGGCCTATCTCGAGCAGCAGGGCAAGACCATCACGCGGCTCGAGCCCGAGGCCGATGGCGCGAGCGCGCTCCAGCGGACGCTGGCGGCGATGGTCGCCGGCGCCGAGGTCATCGCCCAGGCGACGCTCACGGTCGATCGTTGGTTCGGCCGCGCCGACGTGCTGCTCAAGGTCGAGCGGCCGAGCGGTCTCGGCGCCTGGTCGTACGAGGCGCTCGACACCAAGCTGGCGCAGGAGACCAAGGCCGGTGCGGTGCTCCAGCTCTGTCTCTACTCCGACCTCCTGCGCGTGATGCAGGACCGGTCTCCCGAGCACATGTACGTGGTGCCGCGGCGGCCGGGGTTCCCGCTCGAGACCTACCGGGTCGACGACTACCTCGCCTACTACCGGCTGGTGCGCCGGCGGCTCGAGGCGGCGGTGGCGGCGCGCGCGGACGATGAGGCCACCTACCCCGAGCCGGTGCCGCACTGCGACGTCTGCCGCTGGTGGCCACGCTGCGACCGGCAACGCCGCGCCGACGACCATCTTTGTCTCGTGGCCGGCGTCTCGCGCTCGCAGCGCCAGGAGCTCCGCGCGCACGACATCGCCACCCTGGCGCGGCTCGCGGTCGAACCCGTCCCGATCGCGTGGAAGCCCGCGCGCGGGGCGAAGGAGGGCTACCTCCGCGTGCGCGAGCAGGCGCGCATCCAGCTCCAGGGCCGGACCGAGCAGCAGACCCTCCACGAGCTGTTGCCGATCGTGTCGGGCCACGGTCTCACGCTGCTGCCCGAGCCCTCGCCCGGGGACCTGTTCCTGGACCTCGAGGCGGATCCCTACGTCGACGAGGGGGGCCTCGAGTACCTCTTCGGCTGGGCGATCACCGACGCCCCGCCCGCCGGGATGCTCGCGCTCGAGGTCGGGACTCCGGTCTACCACCGCCACTGGGCGCTCGACCGGACAGCCGAGCGGGCGGGCTTCGAGACGCTGATCGACACGATCATGCGGCGGTGGGACACCGACCGGAACATGCACGTGTATCACTACGGGGCGTACGAGCCGGGTGCGGTGAAGCGGCTGATGGGCCGCTACGCCACGCGGGAGGCGGAGGTGGACCGGCTGCTGCGCGGCGGGCGGTTCGTGGACCTGCACGCGATCGTCAAACACGCCCTGCGCGCGAGCGTCGAGGAGTACTCCATCAAGAAGCTCGAGCCGTGCTACGGCTTCGAGCGCGCCCAGCCGCTGGACCAGGCCGGTGCCGCCATGCGCGTGATCCAGCGGGGCCTCGAGCTGGGGGAGACGGTCGCCCCGGGCGACGCCCACGCGGCGATCGTCGAGGCCTACAACCGCGACGACTGTCTCTCGGCGCTGGCGCTGCGCGACTGGCTCGAGACCCTGCGCGCGGGCGCCGAGGCCGAGGGGACCGAGGTCCCGCGGCCCCCGGTCGAGCCCGACGAGCCGAACGAGAAGGTCCGCGAGCGTGAGCAGCGCGCGAACGAGCTGGCGGCGCGGTTGCTGGCCGGCATCCCCGAGGAAGCACGGACCGAAGCGGAGCAGGCGCAGTGGCTGCTCGCGCACGTGCTCGACTGGCACCGGCGCGAGGAGAAGTCGGCGTGGTGGGAGTACTACCGCCTGCGCGAGCGGTCCGACGAGGAGTTGCTCGACGAGATGCCGGCGCTCTCGGGCCTCGAGTTCGTGGCGCGGCTGCCGGGCAAGGGGCGCACCCCGGTCGAGCGGTATCGCTTCCCGGCGCAGGAGACCAAGATCCGGGAGGGCGACAAGCTCCACCTGCCGCTCCCGGACGGCCGCGAGCTGGGGGACGTGGTGGACATCGACCTGGCCGCCCTGACCGTGGACATCAAGAAGCGGGGCGCGTGCGCGGACCTCGCACCGGCGAGCGCCTTCGCCCACGACAGCTACCCCTCGACCGAGCAGTTCGAGTCGCTGATGCGGCTCGGCGGCTGGGTCGCGGCGAACGGGCTCGATGCGCCCGGTCCGTGGCGCGCCGCGCGCGACCTGCTGCTGCGGCGCGGACCACGGTTGGGCGGCGGGACCGGCGGCGCGCTCGAGGCGCCCGGGGAGGGCGGTGTCGCCGCGGCGCGGCGCATCGCGCTGCTGCTGGACCGCGCCGCGCTCGCGATCCAGGGACCGCCCGGGGCGGGCAAGACCTTCACGGGCGCCCACATGATCTGCGACCTGGTGCGCGCCGGGAAGCGGGTCGGCGTCTGCGCCCAGAGCCACAAGGTGATCGCCAACCTGATGCAGGACGTGGTGAGGTACGCGGCCCGCGAGGGGGTCCGGGTCGCCTGCCTGCGCAAGGTGACCGAGAAGAGCGCGGTCCCTGACCCCGGCATCGCCGAGACCACCGACAACGCCGAGATCCCGGCGGCGCTGCGCGGCGGCCAGGCGCACGTGGTGGGCGGGACGGCCTACCTCTGGTCCCGCGAAGCGATGTTCGAGGCGGTGGACGTGCTGTTCGTGGACGAGGCGGGGCAGATGTCGCTCGCCAACGTGCTGGCGATCGCCCAGGGGGCGAAGAGCCTGGTGCTGCTCGGGGATCCCCAGCAGCTCGAGCAGCCGATCCAGGGCACGCACCCCGAGGGCACCGAGGTCTCGGCGCTCGAGCACGTCCTCGGCGGATCGCAGACGATTGCCGCCGAGCGCGGTCTGTTCCTCGACGAGACCTGGCGGCTGGCACCCGCCATCTGCGCGTTCACCTCCGAACTCTTCTACGAGCGACGGCTGCGCTCCCGGCCGGGACTCGAGCGGCAGGCGCTGCTGGGCGACACGCCGTTCGCCGGCGCGGGCCTTTGGTTCGTCCCGGTCGAGCACGACGCGAATCAGAGCGCGAGCCGCGAGGAGGTGGGCGTCATCACGCAGCTGGTGGGCGCGCTGGCCGAGGGCGGCCTGCGCTGGCGCGACGGGGAGGGCCAAGAGCATCCCCTGGGAGTCGGGGACATCCTGGTGATCGCGCCCTACAACGCCCAGGTCTCGGACCTCCACCAGCGCCTGCCGGCGGAGGTGCGCGTCGGCACGGTGGACAAGTTCCAGGGGCAGCAGGCACCGGTCGTGATCTACTCGCTCGCGACGTCGACCCCCCAGGACGCGCCGCGCGGGATGGACTTCCTCTATGACCCCAACCGCTTCAACGTCGCGACCTCCCGCGCCAAGTGCGTGTGCATCGTGGTGGGCAGTCCGCGGCTGTTCGAGCCCGACTGCCAGAGCCCCAAGCAGATGAGGCTGGCGAACGCATTCTGCCGGTTCCTGGAGCTCGCGCGGGAGGTACGGCTGGACGCTCCATCCGCGCTTGGGGTCGCGAGCGGCTGAACCTCGCCGATCCCCAACGCGTTAGGGTGCAGGGTCGGTGGATCGCCGCGGGGGGTCGCGGGGGTCTCCCTCGTTCGGCTATTGCCGCGGTCGCGGACGCCGCCTATCCTTTCCGCATGGCGCGATTCCTGGTCAAGACCGAGCCCTCCGCCTACTCGTTCGCCGATCTGCAGCGCGAGAAGCGCGCGGTG
>VBPB01000298.1 GCA_005893365.1 Candidatus Eiseniibacteriota bacterium | reverse complement strand
CGAGCTCACCCCGGTGCAGGACCCGCGTCACGCGTCCCTGCAGGTAGTAGATGGACAGCGTGACCTCGCCCGCCGCCGGCAGGTCGTACCAGATGGGGAGGCTGGCCGACCCGCGGGCGTCGAACGGCACCGGGACGCTGAGCCCCACGGTCTCGCTGGCCGCGGCCCCCGGCACACCGACGTTCGCGAGCACGGTCACCAGCATCGTGTCCCGGTCCTGGCGTCCCGCCTGATCCTCGGCGACCAGGATGACTCGGTGCTGTCCCGCGGGCAGCCGCACCGAGGTCTCGCCGCCCATCCCCTCGACGTCCGTGGAGTCATCCACGATCCATCG
>VBPB01000297.1 GCA_005893365.1 Candidatus Eiseniibacteriota bacterium | reverse complement strand
GAGTACCTGCACGTCGAGCGCACCGCCGACCGGCGCGGCCGGCCGCAGTACCTGGCGAGCGCGCTCGAGCAGGTGAAGGTCGGCGAGGCGGTGATGGTGCGCCTCACCGTGCGGGCGCCGGCGGCACTCAGCTGGATCATCCTCGAGGACCCGATCCCCGCCGGCTTCGAGATCGACGCGCTCCAGCCCGAGGGGGCGGAGTGGCCGTGGAGCGCGCACGCCGAGTCGCGCGACGACCGCACGGTCTTCTTCCTCGATCGCCTCGAGGGGGGCGAGACCGTGCTGGAGTACCTGGTGCGTCCCGAGATGGCGGGCACGATCAGCGCGTTGCCGGCCTCGGCGGGGGCGATGTACGACCCCGATCTGCTGGTGCGCTCGACCGGACTCGAGTTGACCGTGCGGCCCTGAGCGGCCGCCCTACCCCGTCCGCCCGTGCGTGCGGTCCAGCACCTCGCGCAGCTTCCCGGCGAGGTCCTGGATGCGGTAGGGCTTGGCGATGAAGCCGACCGCGCCCGCGGCCACCCACGAGGACTGGCTCTGCACGGTGGCGTAGCCGCTCGCGATCAGCACCGGCAGGCCGGGGCGGAAGCCGCGGATCGCCCGCAGCACCTTCTCGCCCGAGAGCCCGGGCATGGTCAGGTCGAGCACCACCACGTCCACGCGCGGCTCGCCCTGCTTGAGGATCTCGAGCGCCTGCTCACCGCTCTCGACCGTGACCACGTCGAAGCCGCGCTGGCGCAGCCCGCTCTTGGCGAGCGCACGCAGCCCGGGCTCGTCGTCCACCACCAGGATGTTCTCGTGGCCGCGGGCGGTGGCGGTCTCGGGCGCGAGGATGGGGGCCTCCTCGCGGCGCTCGCCGGGGAAGACGACCTCGAACGACGTGCTGTCGCGCGTGGTGCGGCTCAGCAGGAAGCCGCCATGGGCGCGGGTGATGTCCTCGGCGATGGTCAGGCCGAGACCGGCGGTGGCCCCCGCCGGCGGCACGGTCCCCGCGACGGCCGGTCGGGCGGAGACCGGGCCCTCGGTGCCGGCGTGGATCTCGAGCGAGGCCATGCGGCGCAGGTGTCCCTCGGACTCCTGCTCCTCGGCCGGCACCGCCTGGTCGAAGGCGCGCGTCATCAGCCGCAGCGTGCCGCCGCCGCCCAGCCGGTCGCGCGCCTCCTGCACCAGGTTCACCAGCACCTGCTGCAGGAGCAGTGCGTCGCCGAGCATCGGGGGCAGCGCCGGATCCAGCGTCATCACCACCGAGACCGAGGGATCGAGCGTGCTGCGCAGGATCTGATAGGTGTCCTCGACCACGCGGTTGAGGCTCACCGCGGTGCGCTCGAACCGGGCGCTGCGGCTGAAGGCCAGGAGGGCCGCGGTCAGGTTCGAGGCGCGCTCGGCGGCCTGGGCGATCTGCTCGAGGCCAGGCCGGCGCGGATCGCCGGGCCCGGTCTGCTCCAGCAGCAGCGAGGAGAACCCGAGGATGGTGCCGAGCAGGTTGTTGAAGTCGTGCGCGACCCCGCCGGCGAGCCGGCCCATGCTCTCCATCTTCTGCGAGTTGGTGAGCTGCCGCTGCATCTGCGAGGGGGCGGTGATGTCCTCGACGGTGACGATGCGGCCCACCACCTGTCCCAGCTCGTCGCGCAGGGGCCCGGCGTACCGGCGCAGCACGCGGGCGGGATCGGTCAGCTCGGTGATCTCGTCCCGGGTCTCGTCCGAGAGCAGGCGGCGGTCGAAGTCGGACTCGGTGCCGGCGCCGTAGACCAGCCCCCGCAACTCGGCCGGGGCGAGGCTCACCGGGGTCCCGGCGTTGACCGGCGCGTCGAGGCGCAGGATCTCCGAGAGCCGGCGGTTGCACAGCGCCACCTCGGCGCCGCTCTCGCCGGGCCGCACGACCAGCACGCCGGAGGAGACCGCGTCGAGGGTGTGGCGGAGGTTGGCCTGGGTGGTGCGGAGCGCCTGCTCCAGCGCGCGCTGGTGACCCTGGTCCTCGATGAACCCCTCGCACCGGTCCACCCAGCCGCGCTCGTCCGCCACCGGCACCACCCGGTTCACGAGGTGGGGCAGGTCGCGGTGGTCGCGGTGGAGTCCGGTGAAGTGGATCTCGAACGGCCGGCCGGCCGAGAGGCCGACGCGGAACTCGGCGCGGACGCGCTCGCGGTCGGCGGGATGCACCAGCTCGTCCCACAGGTCGGGGCGCTGGCGGAAGTCGGCGGGCTGGTAGCCGAACAGCGACTCGACCGACGTCCCCACGTCCAGCAGCCGCTCCTCGGGCAGCGCCATCGTCCAGCACACCTCCGGGAGCGCCTCGAAGATGGCGCGATGGAGCGCGTCCGCCGCGCGCAGCGCGGCCTGGGCGCGCAACGCCGCCGAGGTGTCGCGCAGGTGGATGAGCGTGCGCTCGCGCGGCAGCGGCACCGCCTCGATGCGGCACTGGATCGGCTGGCCCTCGCTGTCCGTGACCGCCACCTCGTCCACCACCGGGGCGACGTCGGCCTTCATGCGCTGCGGCACGCTGGCCGCGGCCAGCAGGCGGGCGAGCAGGTCCACCTCGAGGGCCGCCGCACCTTTGAGCCGCTCGGGCGCGGTGTGCAGGAAGCGCGCGGCGGCGGCGTTGGCGGCGGTCAGCCGCAGCGTCGCGTCGAGGATCACCATCGGGTCTTCGGAGGCTTCGAAGAGCGCGACGAAGGTCACGTCGTCGTCCGTGGCGCGTGGCGCGCTACCGCGGCCGGGGGCGAACAGACGCGCTCCGCCGAGCCAGAGCAGCGGCGGGATCATCAGATGGCGCGGCCTGCGGTCGAACATGGGCGCCTCACCGGACGGATCCGGGGGAGGAGTCGGGCGGAGGTTCCGGGCTCATGCTTCCACCCGGCGTGCCCCCGGTCAAGCCCGACCGCGGCCCCCGCGGCGGCCCCATCGCGGCCCCACGCCGGCCGGAAGCCGGCGGCCGCCCGGGAGTTGAGTCCTGCTGAAACCGCCGCCCGGCTGGGCCCGGGGCGGGGGCGCCTTGGAGCCGGTCCCCGGCCCGTCTATCATGCGTCCCGCGCGGTGCCGGGGCCGACCCGGACCCGCCGGAGGCCCGGCCGGCGCCGGCCCCCCACCCCCAGAGGCCAGTCCGAGATGGATTCACGCCCCGATCCTGCCGATACCGTCACCAGCCCGTCCCGGGAACCTCGACTTCCGCCCGGACAGGTCCGGACGGACAAGTGGCCGGTGTTGCACCACGGGAACGTCCCGAAGGTGAACCTCGCCACCTGGGACCTCCGGGTGCACGGGATGGTCGAGCGACCGGCGCGCTGGACCTGGGACGAGTTCCGGGCCCTGCCCCGCGTGACGGTGCACTCCGACATCCATTGCGTGACCCGCTGGAGTCGCTTCGACAACACGTGGAGCGGGGTCTCGTTCGCGGAAGTGATGCGACAGGTGGGCGTGAAGCCCGAAGCGCGGTTCGGCATCATCCACGCCGAACCGGGGTTCACCACCAACCTGCCGATCGCGGAGCTCATCGCCGATGATGTCCTGTTCGCCTGGCAGCACGATGGTGCCGATCTCACGCCGGAGCACGGCTGGCCCCTGCGGCTGGTGGTGCCGCGGCGTTATTTCTGGAAGAGCGCCAAGTGGGTCCGCGGCGTCGAGCTCACCGATCGCGACCAACCGGGGTTCTGGGAGCGGAGCGGCTATCA